>DATJOV010000044.1:0-3874 GCA_035506735.1 Acidimicrobiales bacterium
GTTGGTACAACACGCGCCGGCTGCACAGCACCCTCGGCTACCGCAGCCCCGCCGAATACGAAGCCCTCATCCGCCACACCGCCCGCCGTCAGGCGGCATGATCAACACAAGCAACCTGTCCGTCGAACTGGATCAAGCCCACCCCGTGATACGGCGTGGATGTGGTGGTACTGGGCTCCGGTCTTGGTAACAGTCGACGGACAACGGGCACCATGCCCGTGGCCCTGCCTCATGCATTCACACCTACCTCCGGAACGCCGGTAGGCCGCATCCTTCACTGATTGTGGGAACGCCATTTGATCGTTTCACCTCCTTTCCCAGGTCATCGGGCGGCCCTTAGGCAAACCAGGGCGCGCACGGCCACGGTGGGTGGCAAATTGACAACTTGTGCTTCTCAGCGGATTACACTCGTTGCTGGGAGTTGGCCCCCGGGGGTGCTACTTACCAAGTACCCCCCGGGGAGCCGCTTTTCTGTTTCTGGGTGCTTCCAAACCGCGCTTGGTTCATGGCGTCGGACACCCGTCCCTCATCTCATCCACCACCCCCTTCTGCCCTCACGGGATCGTCGGAGTTCGCAGCCCTGTAGCGGCCAGCATCTGTGCGGACGATCTGCCCACTCTTGTTGGAGTCTGCGATAGCGGCCCTGAGCGAGTTCTCGGGCTTCGCGCCGTGGATCGGAGTACCCCGCTCTTCGTACTCAGCGAGGATTTCGTTGACGGACCAGTCTCGGCTGATGTCTTCCCTCAGCAGGTTCAGGAGCATCGTCCGGACACTCGGGCTCCCCTTGGGGCGCGGGGATGCTGCTGCCCTGCCATCCTGATCCGTTAGGCCCAAGAGGGCATTCAGGGCCTGGTCCACCCGCTTGGTCTCCGCTGCAAGTTCCTGTTTCCTCTGTTTGAGGGCCTTCACTGCGTCGCGCACAGGATCGGGGTTAGCCATCTCCTCATCTTACCATGGGTTGCATCATGCCCGGTCACAGAACCCGGCCCTGTTCCATTATCCCACCTCTGTGTAACAGGGAACACGTTCTAATGTTTACGTCGCTCGCCTCGCCACGGCCTTGGCGCCCTCCACCTGCTGGGCCCGGGACGCCATCTGCGGTGGTCAAGGTGTGGAGGAGTTACACCCGTGTAGTCCGGGGTCGTGGTCCATCAAGTGACTAATCCCCCCTGGAAGATCGAACACATGTTCGATAAGGTCCGACAGGTGGGTCCCCTCTCCTCTCCGCCGGTGGAGCACGGTCCCGCCCCACGCGCCGACCAGGACCCCCGGTCCGGCCGACGCCCCCTGGGGGCGGGCCACATCGATGCCGTGCTGGCGGCCCGGGTCCGGCCCACCTCGGCCCGCCGCGACCAATTCCTTCCCGTGCTCACCCCCCTGGCCCCCCTCCTGCCCGGGGGTCACCTGGCCCGGGGGGCGGTGGTGGCCGTGGCCCCGGGGGGAGGGGGGGCCGGCGCCGGGGGCGGGACCTCCCTGGCCTTCGCCCTGCTCGCCGCGGCCTCGAACGGGTCGTGGTGCGGGGCGGTGGGGACCGCCGACCCCGGCGTCGTGGCCCTGACCGAGCTGGGGGTGGACCTCCGGCACCTGGTGCTCGTCCCCCGACCGGGAGGGCAGTGGGCCCAGGTCACCGCCACCTTGCTCGACGGGCTCGACGTCGTCCTGCTCCGCCCTCCGGGTGTGGTGGGCCCGGGGGTGGCCCGGCGCCTGGCCGCCCGGGCCCGCGACGCCGGGACGGCCCTGGTGGTGCTGGGCCCGGCCCGGGCCTGGCCCGAGGGGGCCGACCTCCGGGTGACCGTCCGGCACGGGCGCTGGGAGGGGATCGGGACGGGCCACGGGCACCTGCGGTGCCGGCGGGTGGAGGTGGAGGCCACCGGCCGGCGGGCGGCCGCCCGGACCGTGGTCGCCGACCTGTGGCTGCCGGGGCCCTCGGGCGGGGTGGGGGCCGTCGCCGGAGCCGGCGCCATCGGCGCACGAGACGACGCACGAGACGACGCACGAGACGACGCAATAGAGCAGTGCGGCGAGTGAGGGGGGAGCAGGTGGAACGGCAGCTCGTGGTGTGGTGTCCCACCCTCCTCGAGGAGGGTGAGCGGGGCCGGGAGGCCAGGACCTTCCGGAGGGTGGTGGAGGCCCTGGCCACCTTCGCCGCCCGGGTCGACCCGGTCCGGCCCGGGGTGTGCGCCGTGCCCACCCGGGGACCGTCGCGCTACTTCGGGGGGGATGCCGCCCTGGCCGAGCTGGCGGCGGCGGCCCTGGCCGGGCTGACCCCGGACGTCCCCGGGGGAACGGGGGGCGTGGGGATCGCCGACGGGCTCTTCGCCGCCGGGCTGGCCGCCCGGGCCGCCGTGGGGAGCCGGCCCGTGGTCGTCCCCCCCGGCCGGACGCCCGCCTTCCTGGCCCCGTGGCCGGTGACGGCCCTCGACCGCCCCGACCTGGCCGACCTGCTCCTGCGCCTGGGGATCCGCACCCTGGGTGACCTCGTCGCCCTCCCCGTGCCCCGGGTCCTGGCCCGCTTCGGCGACGACGTGGTCCGGTGCCAACGGGTCGCCGCCGGCACCGAGGGGGAGCTCCCCGGCTTCCGGCTGCTGCACCCCCCCCGCACCCCCCGGTCCGGACCCGGGCCGGGGCGCACCGGCGCCACCGCCCGCCAACCCGGCTTCTGGGGGGACACCGCCGACGTCGACGCCCGGGCCGGGCGGGCCGTGGCCGACGTCCAACGGCTCCTCGACCCCGAGGCCGTCGTGCGGGCCACGCTCCAAGGGGGGCGGGGACCGGGCCAGCGGGCCCGGTTCGTCCCCTGGACGGGCCGGGGTGCCGGCGCCGGCGAGGACCCCGGGGGTCCGTGGCCGGGCCGGGTCCCCCCACCGGCCCCGGTCACGGTCCTGGAGCGACCGCGCCCCGCCCAGCTGGCCGACGGGACCGGCCGGACCGTGGCCGTCAGCGGGGGCGGGATGATCGAGGCGGCACCGGCCCGGCTGTCGCTGGACGGCGGGCCGTGGGTGACCGTCGCCGCCTGGGCCGGACCCTGGCCCGTCGACGAGCGCTGGTGGTCACCCCGGGGCCGGCGCCGCCAGGCCCGCATGCAGGTCGTCACGGCCGAGGGCACGGCCCACCTGCTCACCCGGGAGCGGGGGGGTTGGTGGCTCGAGGCCACCTACGACTGAGGGCACCGCGGTGGGCACCCCCTATGCCGAGCTGCACTGCCACTCCAACTTCAGCTTCCTCGACGGGGCCTCCCACCCCGAGGAGCTGGTGGGCGAGGCGGCCCGACTCGGGCTCGAGGCGCTGGCCCTCACCGACCACGACGGCCTCTACGGCGTGGTGCGCTTCGCCGAGACGGCCCGGGCCCTGGGACTGCCGTCGGTCTTCGGGGCCGAGCTCACCCTGGTGGCCGGGGGGCGGGGGCCGGAACGGGGGGGCGCCCCCGATCCGCCCGGCACCCACCTGGTGGTGCTGGCCCGCGACCCCGAGGGCTACGCCCGGCTGAGCCGGGCCCTCACCGAGGCCCATCTGGCCGGCGGGGAGAAGGGCCGGCCCACGTGCACCCTCGAGGACCTCGCCGCCCACCACCGCCGGGGGGGGACGGGCGGCCACTGGATGGTGCTCACCGGGTGCCGCAAAGGGGCCGTCGCCGCCGCCCTCACCGGGGCCGGGCCGGCGGCGGCGGCACGCCAGCTCGACCGGCTGGTCGAGGCCTTCGGCCGCCACGACGTGGCGGTGGAGCTGTGGGACCACGGCGACCCGCTCGACACCGCCCGCAACGACGCCCTGGCCCGGGTGGCGGTGACCCGCGGGGTGGACCTCGTGGCCACCAACAACGTCCACTACGCCACCCCGGCCCGCCACCGGCTGGCCACCACCCTGGCGGCGGTGC
>DATJOV010000045.1:0-5479 GCA_035506735.1 Acidimicrobiales bacterium
ACGGGGCCGGGCGGGGGGCTCCCACCCGGGGTGCGGGTGGCCGGCGCCCTGCGGCTGGTGCAGCGCCTCTACCCCAGCCCCGCCCCCTTCGACCAGGTGGTGGAGTGCTCCGGCATCGCCGACCTGCTCGACCGCCAGACCCAGCGCCTCTCGGGGGGCGAGGTGCAGCGGGTGCAGTTCGCCATGGCCATCGCCGGGGACCCCGAGCTCGTGTTCCTGGACGAGCCCACGGCGGCCATGGACGTGACCAGCCGGCGCGCCTTCTGGACCATGATGCGCCAGTTCGGGCGGGAGGGCCGCACCGTGCTGGTGGCCACCCATCACCTCCAGGAGGCCGACCAGGTGGCCGACCGGGTGGTGGTGATCAACCACGGCCGGGTGGTGGCCAACGGCCCGGGCGCCACCCTCAAGGCCGCCGTGGCCACCCGCCAGGTCTCCTTCGTCACCGACCGCCCCGACGAGCAGCTCTTCGACCAGCTCGAGGGGGTCACCGACGTGCGCATGCGGGGGACCTGCGTCAGCCTCGACTCCCTGGACGCCGACGCCACGGTGCGGGCCCTGGTCCGGACCGGGGCCTGCTTCCGCGACCTCGAGGTCACCGGGGCCGGACTGGAGGAGGCCTTCGTGGCCCTCACGGCCCGCCGGCCGGCGGGGGGGAAGGCGGGGGGATCGTGAGGGCGCTCCTGGCCTTCCTGCGCTTCGAGGTGGGGCGGCTGATCCGCAGCTGGAAGTTCCTGGCCATCACCGTGGGCTTCCCCGTCGTCTTCTACGCCCTGTTCCTCCACGACCGCTCCCCCGCCCGGGTCGTCGACCACACCGTCCCCTGGCGCGTCTATCTGATGGTGTCCATGGGGTCCTTCGCCGCCCTGGTGGCCGGGCTCAACGCCGGGGGGAGCCGCCTCTCGGCCGAGCGGGCCTCGGGATGGGCCCGCCAGCTTCGGGTCACCCCCCTCCCGGGGTGGTCCCTCGTGGCCACCAAGGTGGCGGCCAGCATGCTCGTGATCCTCCCCGTCCTCGTCCCGGTGGAGATCGTGGGGGCGGCCTTCGGGGGGGTGCACCTCGCCCTGGCCACGTGGATCGAGCTGACCGCCCTCCTGTGGGTGGCGGCCCTGCCCCTGGCCATCCTGGGCGTGCTGGTGGGGTTCCTGGTGCACCAGGAGACCGCCTATCCGGTGGTCACCGCCCTCATGTTCGTCCTCGGGTACTTCGGGGGGTTGTTCAACCCCGTCAGCACCATGTCGTCGCCCCTCCAGAGCGCGGCCCGGGCCCTGCCCAGCTTCCACCACGACTCCCTGGGCCTGGCCCTCGTCGACGGCAGGGGCTTCGGGGTCCAGGACGCCCTGGTGCTCGGGGCCTACTCGGTGGCGCTGGGCCTCGCCGTCATGGCCAAGCACAAGCTCGACGAGGCCCGGGGCCTGGCCTGACCCCGGCCCGGAGGGACCGGCTCACCCCCGGGCCGCCTCCGTTGGGGCGGGGGCGGGCGGCACCTCGTCCAGGGCCTCGGCGCTGGCCCCGGCCGTGACGGCCCCGTACAGGGGGCGCAGGGCCTCGGTCACGGCGGCCCCGTCGGCGCCCAGGGGCGCGGGGTCGAGCTGGCGCAGGACCAGGTCGGGGGCGACGGCGCGCCGGGGCCGGACCTCGATCTCGGCCACGTCCTCGGCCCGTCCCCAGAACGACGCTCCCGGGGTCCGGGCATCGGCGCCCGGACCCGCCGGCCACCCGAGGCCCCGGGCCGGTGGCTCGGGGCCCGGGCCGTGGGGGGGACGACGGCGTCCCCCGGCGGGGCGGGCTGCCTGGCGGCGGGCCCGCAGCCCGGCCACGAGGTCGGCCCGCTCCCGGCCCCGCCAGGCGAAGATCAGGAACGGATCGCGGTCGAAGGCCTCGGCCAGGAGGAAGTAGACGGCGGCGATGTGCTTGCAGGGGTTCTCCCAGTCGGAGCAGGAGCAGTCCGAGCGCAGGGCGGCGGGCGAGGCTGGGAAGAGCGGGCCCGACGGGGGGGCGAAGGCTTCCTCGATCTCCTCCGGCATGTCCCCGGCCAGGAGCTTGGCCAGGAAGACGGCGCTGCCGGCCATCACCGCCTCGGCCGCCTCCCACTCCGACGGGGTGAGCACGGCGGTCTCGATCACCACGGCGTAGGGGCGGGGCCGCGACCCCTGGACGGTGGCGGTGACGCGCCCCGGGGCGAGGTCCATGGTCAGGACCTGCCCGGCCCGGGCGTAGTGCCGGCCCCGCTGCAGGCGCGTGCCCAGGCCGAAGGACTCCAGGACGGCGATGAAGCGCCGCGACCACCACGTCTCGCCGATGGGGCCGCGCCGGCTGCGGGCCTGCAGGCCCCCTTCCACGGCGATGGGCCGGGACGGGGGCGGCCAGTCGCCGTCGAAGGGCCGGCCCCGGTGGCCCCGGGGGGGCGTCACTCGTCCCCCACGGCGTCGGCGGCCAGGGCCACCACCTGGCGCAGGTCGTCGGTGGACAGCTCGGTGAGCCAGCCCTCCCCCGTGCCCACGATGCGCTCGGCCAGGGCCCGCTTGCCCTCGATGAGGGCGTCGATGCGCTCCTCCACCGTCCCGCCGCAGACGAGCTTGCGCACCTGCACGTTGTGGCGCTGGCCGATGCGGAAGGCCCGGTCGGTGGCCTGGTTCTCCACGGCGGGGTTCCACCACCGGTCGAAGTGCACCACGTGGGTGGCGGCGGTGAGGTTGAGGCCGGTCCCACCGGCCTTGAGCGAGAGCAGGAACACGGGGGGGCCGCCCTCGCCTTGAAAGCGCTCCACCATGGCGTCGCGCCGGCGCTTGGGCACCCCGCCGTGGAGCCACAGGACCTCGCTCCCCAGGCGACGGGCCAGGTAGGACTGGAGGAGGGTGCCCATCTCGGTGAACTGGGTGAAGACGAGCACCCGGTCCCCCTCGGCCAGGGCCTCGTCCAGGACCTCGACCAGCCGGGTCAGCTTGCCCGAGCGGCCGCTCAGTCCCGATCCGTCGGCCAGGAAGTGGGCGGGGTGGTTGCACACCTGCTTGAGCTTCATCATGGTGGCCAGCACCAGCCCCCGCCGCTCGATGCCGTCGGCGCCCTCGATGCGGGCCAGCATGTCCTCCACCACGGCCTGGTACAGCCCGGCCTGCTCCCGGGTCAGGGTGCAGAACTCCTTGATCTCCAGCTTCTCGGGGAGGTCGGTGATGACGGTGCGGTCCGTCTTGAGCCGGCGCAGGACGAAGGGTGCGGTGACGCGCCGCAGGCGCCCGGCCGCCTCGTCGTCACCGTCGCGCTCGATGGCGAGGGCGAAGCGCTCCCGGAAGGCCCGCTCCGACCCCAGGAGCCCGGGGTTGAGGAACTGCATGATGGACCACAGCTCGGCCAGGCGGTTCTCGACCGGGGTGCCGGTCATGGCGATGCGGCGCTCGGCCGGGATGGCCCGCACGCAGTGGGTGGTCCGGGCCGCGCTGTTCTTGATGTGCTGGGCCTCGTCCAGGACGAGGCGGTGCCAGCCCACCGCGCGCACCGCCTCGTGGTCGCGCACGGCCAGGCCGTAGGTGGAGAGGACCAGGTCGACGCCACGGGCGCGGCGGGTGAAGGCGGCGCCGGCCAGGCGGTCCGGGCCGTGGTGGACGTAGACGGACAGGGCGGGGGTGAACCGCGACGCCTCGTGCTGCCAGTTGCCCACCAGCGACATGGGGCACAGCACGAGGGTCGGCCCGGGCCGGGACGCCCTGCGCCTCGTCGTCCCCGCCGCCGCCGCTGCACTGCGCTCGTGGACCAGCAGGGCCAGGAGTTGGGCGGTCTTTCCCAGGCCCATGTCGTCGGCCAGGCAGGCCCCGAGGCCGAGGTCCCCCAGGAAGGCCAGCCATCCGAGCCCCCGTTCCTGATAGGGACGCAGGGCACCCACGAAGTCCGGGGGGGTGGCGATGGCCCCCAGCCGGCGGTCGTCCGCCCCGGCCAGGAGGTCGCCCAGCCAGCCGTCCGCCTCCACCCCGCTCACGGGCAGGTCCCCGGCACCGGGCTCGAGGTCGAGGGCGCGCCGCAGCACCTCCCCCGCCGCCATGCCCGGTTTCGACGAGCCCCGGTCCACGGCGGCGATGGCGGCCTCGATGTCCCCCGGACGCAGCTCCACCCACTGCCCCCGCACCTGGACCAGGGGCTGCTTGAGGCGGGCCAGGGCCCGCAGCTCCGACAGCGACAGCGCCTCCCCGCCCAGGGCCGCCTCCCACCGCACGGTGCACAGGGCGTCGAGGCCGAGGCCCCCGCCCGTCGTGGCGCTCGTGGGCGAGGGGCTGCGGGCCTTGAGGCGCAGGCTCAGGCGGGCCCCCGACGAGCGCCACCAGGGTGGGGCCAGCACCCCGAAGCCCGCCTGCTCCAGGAGCGGGGCCCCGTGGCGCAGGAAGTCCAGGGCACCGGCGGCGTCGACCACCTGGCGGGCCGGTTCGGCCGAGGCCAGGGCCGGGCCCAGGGAGGGGACGAGGCGGGCGGCGCGCCCCAGGCCGCGCAGGAGGTGCTCGTCGAGGTGGGGGGCGTAGCGCTCCAGGGCGGTGAGCTCGGGACCGTCGGCCCAGACGTCCTCGGCCGGGACCACCAGGCTGGGGTCGTCCACGGCCTGGAGGGCGAAGTCGATCCGCCACGCCGCATCGGGGCCGGGCCGAGACCGGCGCCGCCGGGGGGCTCCGTCCGGGCCGGCTCCGTCCGGGCCGGCTCCGTCCGGGCCGGCTCCGTCCGGGCCGGGCCCCTCGTCGGGGGTGGGGGGGACGATGCGGAAGCAGGTGCGGACCGGGTCGCTCTCGGCGTCCCAGGTGGCGTGCCAGGCCTCGAGGGCGTGGGCCAGTGCCTCCAGGTCCCCGTCGTCCCCGGGGACGGCCCCGTCCGGCGCCGAGAGCGCCGCCAGCCAGGCGGATGCCGGGCCGGGGTGCCCGTCCCCGCCCCGGCGCCCGGTGGGGACGGCCGGATCGAGCCCCCCCGCCGCGTACCTCCGGGCCAGGGCGTCGGTGACACTCCACATCCACGTCCGCAGTCCCTCGGCCGCCCCCGGGGCCGGTGCCGGGTCACCGGGGCGGTCCCCGCCGCACAGGAAGGAGCCCGGCATGGCCCAGAGCAGGGCCTCGACCCGTCCCCGGTCGCGCCCGTCGACGAGGGGGCGCCACCGGGCCCGCCAGCCCTCCTCGGCGTGCTCGAGGGCGGGGAGGATCCGGCCCCGGGTGGCCAGCTCCAGCGCCATCGCCGCACTGCGGGCGGCGAAGCGCAGGTCGGGGGCGAGGGCGATGCCGGCCGGCTCCGCACCGACGTCCGAGGGTTGGGCGGCGGTGAGCCCCAGGACCACGGTGGCGGCCCGGGCGGGCTCGAGCCCGATCCCGGGCGCCCTCCAGGGCCGGGGGACGTCCTTGTCCCCGCCCCGGTCCGGCCGGGGCGGCCCCTCGTCCACGAGGGGTGAGGCGTGCGGACCGTGGGGGCCGGAGGGGAGCTCGAGGAGGAGGTCGCTCTCCTCCCCCGTGGCCAT
>DATJOV010000046.1:0-2608 GCA_035506735.1 Acidimicrobiales bacterium
GCCGCCGTCGGGGAGGTCGTCACGGGCCACCCCCGTCACCACGGCGTGGGCCAGTCCCAGCCGCTCCACGGCGGCCGCCACCCGCTCGGGCTCGTCCCGGTCGAGGGGACCGGGGCGGCGGGTGTCGACCAGACAGAAGCCGCACGCCCGTGTGCAGCGCTCGCCGTTGATCATGAAGGTGGCCGTCCCCTCGGCCCAGCACTCGAAGATGTTGGGACAGCCCGCCTCCTCGCACACCGTCACCAGCCCCAGGTCCCGCACCGTCCCCCGCAGGGCCAGGAAGTCGGGGCCCATGGTGAGCGGGACCCGCAGCCAGGGGGGCTTGCGGGCCCCGAGAGGCAGGCCGGCGTCGGGATCGACCCCGGCCCGGCGCAGGCGCACCTGGAGCGTGCGCCCCGGGCCGCGGTGCGCCGGCTGCGCCCGGATCCCGGCGCCGGCCGGGGCCGGGGCGGGGCCGGGATCGGCGGGCACGGGATCCGAGGGCACCGGGGCGGGCGGGGGCGGGTCGATGGGCACGGGGTCCGAGGCGGGGCGCCGCGCCGCCACACCGCCGTCCACGTCCTGGCGCTCGACGTGCCCGTCGGCGCCCCAGCGGGCCACGGCGTGGCGCACCAGGACCTCGGCCACCTCCCCGAGCGTGGTGGCGACGCCCTCGGCCGCCATCGAGGTGACCCCCATGTCGGCGATCCCGCACGGGACGATGCGACCGAACCAGGCCAGGTCCGGATCGACGTTCAGGGCCAGGCCGTGCATGGAGCGTCCCCGGCTCACCCGCACCCCGACGGCGCAGATCTTGCGGGGCGCGGGCCCCTCCGCCCCCACCCACACCCCGGGGTAGCCCGCCAGGCGCCCGGCCACGAGCCCGAGTTCCCCCAGGGTGTCGATGACGACCTGCTCGATGGCGTGGACGTGGCAGGGGATGGCGCGGGGTGCGGTGACCACCCCCACCACGGGATAGACCACGAGCTGGCCCGGCCCGTGGTACGTGACGTCCCCGCCCCGGTCGGCCCGCACCAGGTCGGCCCCCACCCGGGCCGGGTCCACCAGGACGTGGGCGGGGTCGGCCCGCACCCCGAGGGTGAAGACGTGGGGGTGCTCCAGCACGAGCAGGTGGTCCTCCACGCTCCGGTCGTGCAGCGCCCGCTGCAGGACCAGGGCCTCGCCGTAGGGAACCCGGCCGAGGAGGCGCACCCGGAGCACGTGCGACCCGCCGCTCAGAGCTCGGCAGCCCAGTCGCGGGTGGCGATCAGCTGGGCGATGCGGGCCACGAAGGCGGCGGCGTAGGCGCCGTCCACGGCGCGATGGTCCCAGGACAGGCACAGGAGCCCGATGGAGTGGATGGCGATGGCCTCGCTCCCGTCGTCCTGGACCACCACCGTCGGCCTGCGCTTCACCCCGTCGGTGGAGAGGATCCCCACCTGGGGCTGGTTGATGATCGGCGCCGTGAGG
Organism: Acidimicrobiales bacterium; assembly: GCA_035506735.1. GTDB lineage: Bacteria > Actinomycetota > Acidimicrobiia > Acidimicrobiales > UBA8190 > DATJOV01. Next base: position 1,450 of record DATJOV010000046.1, read on the forward strand.
AAGGTGCCGAAGGGCCCGGCGTTGGTGAGCGAGAAGGTGCCCCCCTGGATGTCGTCCGCACTCAGCTTCTTGGTGCGGGCGCGGTCGGCCAGCTCGTGGATGCGGCGGGCCATGCCCCGAAGGGTGAGCTCCTCGGCGTGCCGGACCACCGGGACGATGAGTCCCTGGTGGTCGAGGTCGACGGCGATGCCCAGGTTGACCTGGTGGTGGACGACGAGGGCGTCGTCGCCCACCGAGGCGTTGAGGTTGGGCCACTCGTGGAGGGCCTCCACCGTGGCCCGGGCCACGAAGGGCAGGTAGGTGAGGGAGAAGCCCTCCTCGGCCTTGAAGCGGCTCCCGTGGGCCCGGCGGACCCGCTCCACCTGCTCGTAGTCGGTCTCGAGCACCACCAGGGTGTGCGGGCTCGTGGCCTTGGACCGCACCATGTGCTCGGCCGTGCGGCGACGGATGTTGGTGAAGGGGACGACCTCGTCGGTGCCCGCCGTGCCCGCCGGCGCCACCCCAGCGCCCGGCGCCACCGACGGACCGGCGTGGGCCGCGGCCACCGGGGCCGGGGGCACGGCGGTGGCGGGCGCAGCCGGCGGGGCCGCGGCGGCGGGCGGCGGGGCACCGGCCGTGCCGGCCGGGCCGGTCGCAGGCGCTCCCCCGGCCCGGCGGGCGTCGATGAAGTCGAGCACGTCGGCCCGGGTGATCCGGCCTCCCATCCCGCTTCCCGTGATCTCCCCCGGGTCGATCCCGTTGTCGTCGAGCAGTCGCCGGACCACGGGGGACAGCACCCGGTCCCCCCAGGCCTGACGGCCGCCCGAGGGGCCGGCCTCGGGCGATGGCGCCGGGGCCGCCGGTGCAGGTGCGGGTGCGGGTGCGGGCGGCGGAGCCTGGACGACCGGAGCCGGCGACGGGGTGGGAGCAGGAGGAGGTGCCGGGGCGGGCGGGGTGGGCGCGGCGGTGGGGGCCGGGGCGGCTTCCGGCGCGGGGGGCGGGGCGGGAGCCGGGGCCGGGGCGGTGGCAGCCGGCGGGGCGACAGAAGGAGGCGACGCCGGCGGGGGCGGCGGGGTGACGGAAGGAGGCGACGCCACCGGGGGCGGGGCGGGAGGCTCGCTCGGCGGGGGCGGGGGCGCGCTCACCGCAGGCGGCGCGGCGGCGGTCCCCGACGCGGCGG
>DATJOV010000047.1:0-2785 GCA_035506735.1 Acidimicrobiales bacterium
CGAGGAGGGGCTCGATCCGTGGCCACAGCGAGTCCATACCCCCGCCAGTCTACGGGCGGCCGGACACCTGAGAGTTCGTGGGCCGCACCTCGCCGGGGCGCCCAGATCCCGCCCGGGACCTATCCCCCGGTGCCCGCCGCCGGGAGCGGCACGGTGGTGGGAGCGTTTGTCGACGCCGGGTTGGAGCTCGTGGGGGTGGCCACTGTTGTCCCGATCGGGTTGTGGTACAGGTAGTTGAAGATCTGGGCCACTGCCGGGGCGGCGGCGTCGGCGCCGTAGCCACCCTGGGCGATGGCCACCGCGACCACGTACTGATGCTGCGAGTTCGTGGGACCGAAGCCCACGAACCACGAGTTGGGCTCCTTCACTGTGTTGGCTGTGAGGTCCGCGGTCCCCGTCTTGCCGGCCAGGGGGTAGCCCTTCATTGTGAAGTCGATGTCGCTGTGGAACGGGCCGTAGGCGGTGCCCGACGGTGTGTTGACGACGCCTTTGAATCCCGAGAGCAGCGCTGTGTAGTCGGAGATTGTCACGTGGCCCAACTTCTTGGGCGCAATGGTCTGCACCAGCTGGCCGGTCGGTCCCACCACCTCGTGGGCCACCTCGGGTGCGTACCGTGTGCCGCGGTCGGCGAAGGTGGCGTAGGCCTGTGCTTCCTCGATGGGCGTCACCACCGTTGTGGCCTGGCCGAAGGCCATCTCGATGTTTGTCCCGACCTCCCATGTGCCGTCCAAGAATGTGTGGGGATGAGCCTGGTACTCCGCCTTCACCTTGGCCGGGGTGGCCACGGAGCCCGAGACCTCGTCGGGCAGGTCGATGCCGGTGAGCACGCCGAAGCCGTAGGCGTTGGCCGTGTCCTGGATCGGGGTCTGGCCCTGGGCCCCCGAGGTCCAGGCGTTCCAGAAGCGGAAGCCCATTGTGTAGAAGAAGTAGTCGTCCGAGATGGTGAGGGCCTTGGTCACGTTCACCGTGCTGGCGTCCCCGGGTGTGGCGTCCTTGAATGTGCAGCCGGACGTGCAGTTGGGCACGTGGAACTTCCCGGTGTCGTGGATCGTGGTGTACGGCGTGATCAAACCGCTGTTGAGGGCGGCGGTGGCCGTGGCCAGCTTGAAGGTGGACCCGGGGGTGTACAGGCCCTGGATGGCGTTGTCGTCGAGCGGGCACGCGTTCGATGTCGGGGGACGGCAGGTGGCCGAGAGCGCCTGGTAGGCGGGCGTCGAGATGCCTCCCACCCATGTTGTGAGGGAGTAGGTGGGCGACGAAGCGAGGGCCAGGACGGCGCCGTTCTCCACGTTGAGCACCACGGCGGCGCCGTCTGTCGCCTTCGGGGTCCGCCCCGATGTGGTGCGGGAGCGGTCGGCGGCCATGGTGGATGTGAGGGCCTGCTGGACCGCCTTTTGGAGGCCGACTGTCACGTTGAGCACGACGGTGTCGCCCTGGGTGGGCCGTTCTGTCCGCAGGGTGCCCACGACGTTCCCCTGGGCGTCGACCGACAGTGTCCTCTGCCCGGGCTTCCCCCGAAGGTACTGCTCGTACTGCTCCTCCACCCCGGTCTTCCCGATCTGGCTCGACTGCGTGTACCCCTGGTTCGGGTGGTCCTTCAGCTCTGTGGCGGTGATGGCGCCCACGTAGCCCAGCACATAGGCCCCGGTCGACCCCCCCTGGGGGTACTGACGCTCGGTGACCTGTTGCACCGTGACCCCGGGGTACTCCGACTGGTGACTGTCCAGGTACTCCACCGTCACTGTGGGCGCTGTCTGCATGATGGGCACCGGCTCGTACGGGCTGTACTGGACGTCGGCCAACGCCGCCTCCACCGCGCTGGGCGGCTCTGTGACCAGAGCCGCCACCTTGCCGATGACCGACGGGTTCTGGGCGGCCTCGACCCTCGAGAGGACGATCTCGTTCTCCGTGCGGTTGCCGGCCAGCACCGTGTCGTGCCGGTCGACGACGAGCCCCCTCGGGGCGGGCACCGAGACGGTGCGGGTCTGGTTGGCGTTGGCGGCGTTGGCGTATGTCTTGGAGTGGAGCACTTGCAGGCTCCAGAGCCGGAGCCCCATCACCACGAACAGCACGAGGACGACCGCCCCGATCACGTTCAACCGGAGGAGCGGGCGGGAGGGGGCCTCTTCGGGCGAGGCCACCACCGCGGCCACATTGACGCTGCGCCGGGGCCGCATGCGGGGCTGGCGGGCCGGCTTGCGCACGCGCGCCCGGGGGCTGCCGCGGCGGCCCGCAGCGGGCTTGGGGTAGTAGCGGTCGCCACGGAGGGGGTGGCGGACGGTGTGCCGCCTCACCAGCGGCTCCGCGCCGTGCGGGACCGGGCCTGGTCTCCCGACGAGGGGCCGAGAGCCCAGGCCATCACCCGGACCGCCGGTGCGGCCAGGATGGCGTTTGCGACCGCCACCACCAGGACGACCGCCACGAGGTCGACCTGGACGAACTGCCCCTGGCCGAGAACCGCCCCGAGCACGGCGTACAGCATGACCCACGCCACGCTCGCCGCGAGCGCGACCACCGCCGGGAACCACCACACCTCACGGGTGATCGAGCCGGTGGTGGCGCCCACGGCGAAGCCGACGAGGCATCCCACCAGGGCGGTCAGCCCGAAGGGGGTCGGGAGCAGCAGATCGACCGCCATCCCGGCCACGAAGCCCATCAGGGCCCCCTCCTCGGCGCCGGCGACGATGCCGGCGGCGATCGGGAGGAGGATCATGATGTCGGGGTGGACGCCCCGGACGGTGAGGTCGAGCACGAGGGTCTCCTGGAGGAGGAGGGTGACCACCAC
>DATJOV010000048.1:0-2670 GCA_035506735.1 Acidimicrobiales bacterium
CAACCGGGGTCGGCGGCGCAGCCGGGCTCCCGGCCCTCCGGTGCTGCCCGGTCGGGCCGTGCGCCCCGGCCCGACGGGGGGGGCGCACCCCCCGGCTCCCGATCGCCCCGGGCGCGCCGCCCCGGGCCCCGCCGCCGACACCGCCCCGGCCGGGTCCTCCACGCTGCTGGGCCGCTTCCCGCGCCGCCCCCCGGCCCCGCCTGGGCCGGTGCGGGGCACCCCCGCCCCCGGCGCCCCCTCGGCCAAGACCGACACCGCCGTCCGGCCCACCACGGTGGCCCTCGACGCCGGGCCGGGGGGAGGCGCCGGTGCGCGCCCGCCGGTACCGGGCCCGGCCTGGGACCGGGCCCGGGTGGCCCGGGTCGCCGTCCCCGCCGCCGTGGTGGCGGTGGTGGGAGCGGCGGCGCTGTCGCTGGCGCTGGTGCAGTCCCCGGCCGGGCATCCCCACGGGGGGCGCTCGGCGGGTGCCACCCGGGCGGCACGGGGGCGGGCCACCACCACCACGACGTCGCCGGGCACCGGTGCCCTCGAGCCCTCGGGCACGTCCGCCTTCGGGGCCACCTACGCCGCCCCGGCCGGGTCCTACACCGTGACCGTGGACGCCACCGGGCTGTGCTGGGTGGACGCCACCGAGACGGGCTCGGGGGCGGTGGTGTGGACCGGCACCCTGAGCGCGGGCCAGCAGCGTCCCCTGCAGGGAAGCGGGGCCATGGCCCTGCAGCTCGGAGCGGCCAGCGACGTGACGGTGGCCCTCGACGGGCGCCCCGTCCGGCTGCCGGCCGGCTTCCGCTCGCCCTTCACCATGTCCTTCGCCCCCACCCCGGCGTGAGCGCCCCGTCCGGTCCCGGCCCCGGGGCGGCGGTGGCTCAGCGGGCCCGGCCCACGGCGTCGAGGACGAAGGCCACCACGAAGGCCTCGTCCCGCCAGGCCTGGTAGCGCCCCGAGGGGCCGGCGTGGCCGGCGTCGAGGTCCACCTTGAGCAGCACGGTGGCCTCGTGATCGGCGGCCCGCAGCTTCTGCACCCACTTGGCCGGCTCCCAGTACCCCACGCGGGGGTCCTCGAGCCCGGCCGTGACGAGGAGGTCGGGGTGGCGCCCGGCCCGGACGTTGTCGTAGGGGGTGTAGGCCTTCATGACGGCGTAGACGAGGGGATCGGCCACGGGGTTGCCCCACTCGTCCCACTCGATCACGGTGAGGGGGAGCGTCTCGTCGGAGATGGTGGTCAGGCAGTCCACGAAGGGGACCTCGGCCACCACGGCCCGGAACAGCTCGGGGGCCACGTTGGTCGCCGCCCCCACGAGCAGCCCGCCGGCCGAGCCGCCCCGCGCCACGAGGCCCTCGGCCGAGGTCCACCCCTCCTCCACCAGCATGCGGGCGCACGCCACGAAGTCGCCGAAGGTGTTGGGCTTGGCCAGGAGCCGCCCCTCCTCGTACCAGCGCCGCCCCATCTCGCCCCCGCCCCGGACGTGGGCGATGGCGAACACGAAGCCCCGCTCCAGGAGGCTCAGGCGCAGGGAGGAGAAGACGGGGTCGATGCAGTACTCGTAGGAGCCGTAGCCGTAGAGCAGGCAGGGGGCGGTGCCGTCACGGGGGACGCCCCGTCGGGCCACCACCGACACGGGGACCCGGGCGCCGTCGGCGGCGGTGGCCCACAGGCGCTCGGTGGCGTAGTCGGCCGGGTCGTAGCCGCCCAGGACGGGCTGGCGCTTGCGCAGCACGGCGGCCCCGCTCTCCATGTCCAGGTCGAACACCGAGTGCGGGGTCACGAGGGACGAGTAGCCGTACCGCAGCGTGGCGCTGTCGAATTCGGGGTTGGCCCCGCCCCACGAGGCCGAGGGCGTCTCGGGGCACGGCACCAGCCACCCCTCGGGGAGGGCGGCGGTGAAGCGCCGGGCGTCGTCGTCGAGCGCCACGATGCGGATGCGGGGGGCGCCGTCGCGCCGCTCGTACAGCGCCAGGTGGCCGGCGAAGACGTCGAGGCCGTCGATGCGCACGTCGGGGCGGTGCGGGACCACCTCGTGGCGCCGGCCGGGACGCCCGTCGTCGGGGACGGCCAGGACCCGGAAGTTCTCGGCCCGGTCGTTGGTGAGGAGGAGGAAGGTCCCCCCGTGGTGCTCGACGGCGTACTCCACACCCTGGACCCGCCCCTCCACCACCCGGGGCGGGGTGGCGGGGGCGCCGGCGGGGATGCACCACGCCTCCGAGGTCACCCGGGAGTGGGCCTCGGCCACCACGAAGCGCCCGTCCTTGGTGCGGCCCACCCCGAGGTGGAAGCGCTCGTCGGGCTCCTCCAGGACCAGCACGTCCTGGCCCGGGTCCGTCCCGAGCACGTGGCGCCAGAGCTGGAAGGGCCGGTTGGCTGCGTCGGGCCGGGTGTAGAAGACGGTGGCGTCGTCGTCGGCCCAGGCCACGCCGTAGGAGGTCCCGGGCACGGTGTCGGCCAGGTCGTGGCCGTCGTCGAGGTCCCGGAAGCGCAGGGTGAAGCGCTCGTCGCCGGTGTCGTCCACGGCGTAGGCCAGGCGGCGGTGCCCGGGGCTCACGGCCAGGTTGGCCACGTCGAGGTAACCCTGGGGGGCCTCGAGGGCGTTCTCGTCCAGCAGGACCTGCTCGTCGGGCCACGGGCCCGTGGGGGCGCCGCTCCCGGCCCCGGCCCCGGGCCCGTCCGGGGAC
>DATJOV010000049.1:0-2645 GCA_035506735.1 Acidimicrobiales bacterium
CCCGGGGGTAGTGCATGCGGGTGGGCCCGAGGATCCCGATGGTCCCCGCCGTCTCCCCGTCGATGGCCACCGGGGCCACCACCAGGGCGCAGGCGGCCAGGGGGGCGAAGCCGTGCTCGGCCCCGATGGCCACCGAGAGGCCCCGGTCGAGGATGTCCTCGATGAGCTCCACCACCACGAGCTGCTGCTCGAGGATCGAGAGCACCGAGCGCACCGTCTCCACGGCGTCGAAGGCCGAGGCCATGCGGGACGACCCGCCCACGAAGACCTGGTCGTGCTCGTCGCCCCGTCCCATGGTCCGCAGGGCGTCGGCCCCGGCCCGGAGCACGGCGTCCACCATCGGCTCCCGGACCTCGGGCACGGCCACGGGCCGCCCCAGGGCGGCCCCCCGGGCATGGGCCGTCATGTGGGCGGCCGCCCGGGCCAGGACCTCGTCGCCGGCCTCGCCCGGGATCTCCACGGTGCGCTTCTCCACCGCCCCGTCCGAGAGGACCACCACCAGCAGGGCCAGGCGGGGGGAGAGGCCCACCAGCTGGACCGAGAGGACGGTGGCGGAGTCGTGGCTCGGTCCCACCACCACGGCGGCGCAGTCGGTGAGCTCGGCCAGCAGGCCGCTCGTGCGGCCCAGCAGGTTCTCGACCTCCCCGTGGACGTGGGCGAAGAACCGCCGCACCTCCTGGCGCTCGTGGGCACCCAGGGTCCCGGGACGGCCCAGGTGGTCGACGAAGAACCGGTATCCCTTGTCGGTGGGGATGCGCCCGGCGCTGGTGTGGGGCTGGACCAGATAGCCCTCGCGCTCGAGGGCGGCCATCTCGCTGCGGACCGTGGCCGAGGAGACCTCGACCCCGGGGTTCCCGGTGATGTGGGCCGACCCCACGGGCTGGGCGGTGTCGATGTACTCCGCCACGACCGCCTTGAGGATGGCGGCCTTGCGGGGGTCGAGGGCCTCGCCGTCGGCGCCCGGCTCCGCCCCCTGGGCCCCGGGCCCGGCGTCCGCCTGGGGGCGCGCCCCGGGGCGCGGCGCCCGCGGGGGGCCGGGCGGGGTGGTGTCGGGGCGTGCGGTCCGGTGTGGTCCCATGGTGGTCCTGGCAGTCGAGTCTACCGAGTGCTACCCCTCCGACCCGTGCCCGCCCCCCTGGCACGGGGCCCGACCGGGGCACGGCGGGCCGGGGCCGAGGGGCGGGGAGGGGCCCCGGGGCGGGGAGGAGCTCAGTCCTCGAGCCGCAGGGCCGAGATGAAGGCCTCCTGGGGGACCTCGACCCGCCCGATGGCCTTCATCTTCTTCTTCCCCTCCTTCTGGCGCTCGAGGAGCTTGCGCTTGCGGGTGATGTCGCCGCCGTAGCACTTGGCCAGGACGTCCTTGCGCTTGGCCTTGACCGTCTCGCGGGCCACGATCCTCCCCCCCACGGCGGCCTGGATGGGCACGTCGAAGAGCTGGCGGGGGATGAGCTCGCGCAGCTTCTCGGTCATGCGCCGGCCGTAGGCGTCGGCCTGGCTGCGGTGCACCACCGTCGAGAAGGCGTCCACGGGGACGTGGTTGATGAGCAGGTCGACCTTCACCAGGTTGGCGGTCTCGTAGCCGTCGGGCTCGTAGTCCAGGCTGGCGTAGCCCTTGGTCCTGCTCTTGAGCTGGTCGAAGAAGTCCACCACCACCTCGGCCAGGGGGATGCGGTAGGACAGCTCGAGGCGCTCGGGCGAGAGGTACTCCATGTGCCCGAGCTCGCCCCGGCGGGACTGGCACAGCTCCATGACGGCCCCGATGTACTCGGTCGGGACGATGACGCTGGCCCGCAGGACGGGCTCGTCCACGTGGTCCAGTTTGCTGGCGTCGGGCATCTCGCTCGGGTTGTCGAAGCGCAGCTCCCCGCCCCCGACCAGGTGGGCCACGTAGGCCACCGAGGGGGCGGTGGCGATGAGGGAGAGGTCGAACTCGCGCTCGAGGCGCTCCCGCACGATCTCCATGTGCAGGAGGCCCAGGAACCCGCACCGGAAGCCGAAGCCGAGGGCACCCGAGGACTCGGGCTCGAAGGTGAAGCTCGAGTCGTTGAGGCGTAGCTTCTCGAGGGCGTCGCGCAGGGCGGGGAGCTCGTCGCCGTCGATGGGATAGAGCCCGCAGAAGACCATGGGCTTGGGGTCGAGGTAGCCGGCCAGGGGCTCGGGGGCGGGACGGGCCGCCTCGGTCACGGTCTCGCCCGAGCGGGCCTGGCCCACGTCCTTGATGCCGGCGATGAGGTAGCCCACCTCGCCCGGGCCCAGCTCCCCCACCGGGGTGGGGGCCGGGGCCCGGACCCCGATCTCCTCCACCTCCCAGGTGGTCCCGGCCTGCATGTAGCGGATGCGGGAGCGGGCCGGCAGGACCCCCTCCATGACCCGGATGGAGCTCACCACCCCGCGGTACTGGTCGTAGGCCGAGTCGAAGATGAGGGCCCGCAGGGGGGCGGCCCGGTCCCCGGTGGGCGGCGGCACCCGGGCCACCACGGCGTCGAGGAGGGCCTCGACCCCCTCCCCCGTCTTGGCCGAGATGCGCAGGATGGAGTCGGCGGCGATCCCGAGGACCCGCTCGATCTCCCCCGCCGTGCGCTCCGGATCGGCGGCGGGGAGGTCGATCTTGTTGAGGGCGGCCACGATCTCGAGGTCGTGCTCGA
>DATJOV010000050.1:0-7543 GCA_035506735.1 Acidimicrobiales bacterium
GGGCGAGGGGGTGCTCGAGGCCACCTGGAGCGGGGCGGGAGGGGTGGGAGCGGCGGCCCCGGCCGGGGTCGGCTTGACCCGTGTCGCCACCAGGGCCACGCCCCCGGCCACGAGGGCGCAGACGGCCACGGCGATGCCGGCCACGATCCACCCGCGCCGGGCGACACCGTTGCTTCGTGCGTGTGCGGCTTCCGGCATAGGGATCCCGCTGCATCCTACCAGCGGGTGGTGCGACCAAAACCGCGCCTCAGGCCCGTTGGGCAGGGGTTTTTCCCGTGCCCACGAACCGTCGTGAAACGGCCTCCACGCGCGCACAGGGCGCGCACCGGCCCGTACGGACCCGGCCACGGCCGGGACGCGCCCGCCGTGGCGGTGCGGCCGTCACCCTCCGCTCACCCGATGCCCTCGACGGCGCGCGCCACGCGCTCGGTCACGGCCGCGATCCGGTCGGGATCGGTCACCTTGCCGCCGTGCTCGCTGTCGCGCACGTAGAACGTGTCGACGGCGGCGGGGCCGATGGTGGTCACCCGGGCCGAGACCACGTCGAGATCCAGGTCGAAGAGGGTCGAGGTGATCCGGTGCAGGAGCCCGGTGCTGTCCTCGGCCCAGACCTCCACCACCGAGGAGGCGGCAGAGCCCTCGTTGTCGAGGGTCACCCGCCGCTCCACCGGGTGGGGGGACTGGGGCCGCCTGCCCCCGGCGTAGACGCGGGCCTGCTCGGCCAGGCGGTCGGCCAGGGAGAGGGTCCCCCGCAGGACGGCGTCGAGCTCGTCGGCCACGAGCTTGAAGTCGGGCCAGCGGCCCCGGGCCGGCTCCACCACGAAGATCTCGACGGCGAAGCCGTCCTCCCCGGCCACGTCGGCCGAGCGCACGTTCACGCCGCGCAGGGCGAAGACCCCGGTCACGGCGGCGAGCAGGCCGGGGCGGTCGCGGGCCACCACGGTGACATCGGGGGTCTCGGCCGCCACCACGGACCGCCCCAGGCGTTCCACCTGGCGCATGAGGGCCCGGTGGCGGTCGGTGACGAGGGACGGTCGGTGCTCCGCCTCGGCCCCGGCCAGCCGGGCCCCCACCCGGCGCACGAGGTCGGCCACCAGCCCCGCCTTCCACTGCCCCCAGGCGGCGGGACCGGTGGCCAGGCTGTCGGCCTCGGTCAGGGCGGCCAGGAGCTCGAGGCGACCGGCGTCGCCCACGGCGCCGGCCACCCGATCGATGGTGACGGGGTCGTCGAGGTCGCGGCGGGTGGCGGTATCGGCCAGGAGGAGGTGGTTGCGCACCAGGCTGGCGAGGACGTCCACGTCCTCCGGGCCGTAGCCGAGACGCCGGCCCATGTCCCGTACCAGGCGCACCCCCACCTCGGTGTGGTCACCGGGGTAGCCCTTGCCGATGTCGTGGAGGAGGGCGCCCACGAGGAGGAGGTCGGGACGGGCCACCCCGCCGGTGAGGGCCGAGGCCTGGGAGGCGGCTTCGAGGAGGTGCCGGTCCACGGTGAAGCGGTGGTAGGCGTTGCGCTGGGGCCGATTGCGCACGGCCGCCCACTCGGGGAGGAGCCGCACCAGCAGCCCGCGTTGGTCGAGGGCCTCGAGGGCCTCCACCCCGGCCGGCCCGGCGGCGAGGACGCGCACGAGCTCCCGGCGCAGCTCAGGGGTCCACACGGGCGGGGGCTGGGGCGTGGCCGCCTCCATGGTCTCGAGGGCGCCGCGGTCGATGGGCAGCCCCCGCTCGGCCGCCACCGCCGCCACCCGCAGGGGCAGGGCGGGGTCGGCGGCGGGGTCGGCCCCGGCCTCCAGGACCACCTGGGCCTCCGAGGGCGTGGCCCCCGCCGTCTGCACCGCCACGCCCGGCTCCACCGGGACGACCGTGGTGGGTGCTGCGCCCCCGGCCGAGCCCCGACGGCGCCATCCCCGGCGGGGGCGGGGCGGGGGCCAGGCCGACCGGCGGCGCCACACGTCGTCGGTGACCCAGGCCACGGTGCGCCCGGCCTCGGCGATGGCGGCCATGAGGGCATCGGCGTCGCCGTAGCCCAGGGCGGCCGCCACCTGGTCCTGCTCCTGGAGCAACAGGCGGTCGGTGGCACGGGCCGTGAGCCGGTGCAGCTCCACCCGGGCCGAGGTCAGGACGGCGCCGGGTCCGGCCAGCGACCCCAGGTCGACCTGGGCCGCCAGGGTGGGCACGGCTCTGGCCACGGCCCCCACGATGGTCAGGTCGCGCAGCCCGCCGTGGCCCTCCTTGAGGTCGGGCTCGAGCAGGAAGGCCACGTCCCCGGCGCTGCGGTGCCGCTCCTCGGCCTGGCCTGCCAGGATCGGCAACCAGTGACCGGCACGTCGCTTCCACAGGGTGAGGGCCTCTTCCAGCATGGGGTCCGCCACCGATGCGTCACCGGCCACCACCCGCCCGTCGAGCAGGCCGAGCTGGACGCGCAGGTCCTGGCGCGCCGCCTCGAGCACCTCAGCCGGGGCCCGCACCGAGTGGTCCAGCCGGATGCCCTCGTCCCACACCGGGTACCAGACGGCGTCGGCCACGGCGGCGGCGTCGCGCCGGCCCTTGTGGACGAGGACGACGTCGAGGTCGCTGTAGGGACAGAGTTCACCCCGGCCGTAGCCGCCCACGGCGACCAGGGCCACGCCGTGGGTGTCCCCCCCGGTGGCGTCGTGCAGGAGCCCCGTCAGCCACCGGTCGGCCGCGGCGGCCAGGGCGGTGGCGAAGGCCACGCCCTGGAGCTCGGGCCGCTCGAGCAGGTCCTGGCGCATGGAGCGGAGGGACACGGCCGACGGTAGCACCGCCCGGCCCGCCTGCCGCTGTTTGGCCGGCCGCCGCGCCTAGCGTGGAGGGGGGTCACCGGATGGTGACGGCAAGGAGGGCTCCGATGAGCATCGAGAGCCGGAAGCGATCCGGGATCAGCCTGTTCGACACCGCCCTCACCGTGGCGGCGGTGGTGGTCGGCATCCTGATCGTGCTGTGGGTGGCCCATGCCGTGGTGGGGCTGGTGCTCTTCGTCTTCAAGGTTGCGATCCTGGTGGTGGTGGTGGCCGTGATCGTCCGGCTCGTCCACCTCGTCACCCGCCACCGGGACTGAGCGCTCGGGGCCCGCCCCGGCCCCTCGAGCGCGTCCACACCGGCCCGGGGGCCTCAGGACCGGGCCAGCTCCGAGAACAGCTCGATGTGGTCGGCCACCATGCGCTGGGTGGAGAAGTACCCCTCCACGGCGGCTCGGCAGTCGGACCGGGCCAGCTGGTCGACCCGCCCCAGGGCGCCGACCATGGCGGCCTCGTCCTCGCACAGGAAGCCGGTCTTCCCGTCCTCGACGACTTCCGGAGCGGCGCCCTCGGGGAAGGCCAGGACCGGCGTGCCGCAGGCCATGGACTCCAGCATCACCAGCCCGAAGGGCTCGTTCCAGCGGATGGGGAAGAGGAGCGCCTTGGCCTTGGCCAGCAGCTCCAGCTTGCGCTCGTGGGGAACCTCCCCCAGGTACACCGCCTCGGGCCCGAGCAGCGGCGCCACCTGCTCGTCGTAGTACGCCCGCTCCCACGCCTCGCGCATCTTGGCCGCCATGAGGATCCGGATGCCGGCCTTGCGGGCCACCTCGACGGCCCGGTGCGCACCCTTGTCGGGCGCCATGCGACCGAGGAACAGGACGTACTCGCCGTCGTCGTCCCCCCCGCCGTCGCCGAAGGGGAAGGCGGAGGCATCCACCCCGTGGTGGATGACCCGGGCGATGGGGATGTCGGGGGCGGCCCGGTGCTGGGCGTGGGAGATGGCCACGATGGGCACCCGCGGTGCCAGGATCCGGTAGAGGTCGGTGAGCTCCTCGTTGAACGGGCCGTGGATGGTGGTGAGGACCGGCAGGCCCGGGAACCGCTCGGCGTAGAAGGGTCCCATGACGGTGTGGTCATGGACGACGTCGTGGTTGGCCACCACCTCATAGGCGTGGACCACGTGGCGCAGCTCGGGGACGGCCATGCCGATGCGCATGCCCTCGGCGTGGGGCAGGGCCCAGGCCCGGGGCACGGGACAGGTGGAGTCGCCCGTGGTGAAGAGCGTCACCTCGTGGCCGGCCTCCACGATGCCGCGGGCGAGCTGGTCGACCACGAGCTCGATCCCCCCGTACAGCGGCGGGGGGATCGGTGTCCACGGCGGGGCGATCAGGGCGATCCGCATGAGCCCGATTCAAGCACCTCAGGGGCGCGACCCGAGGCCATTTCCGAGACGGGCCCGGAGCGCTCCTGCCGTTGCCGGGGCCGGTGTCGGGGCGCTCGGGGCGGCCCCGGTGCCGGCTCGGGATAGGCTCGCCGGACGCCGCGGCGGCGTGGCCGAGTGGTTTAGGCAGGGGCCTGCAAAGCCCCGTACGGCGGTTCGATTCCGCCCGCCGCCTCGTACAGCAGCGGCCCGACGGGCCGAGACGGATCAGCGAGGAGTGGTGATGCCCGAGGTCGGAGACCGGGTGGAGGTGCCCTCCAAGCGCGTGGGCCAGACCCCGCGCCAGGGGGTGGTGACGGCCGTGACCGGGACACTCCTGCGCGTCGCCTGGACGACGGGGGAGGAGTCCACCGTCATGCCCTCGATGGGGTCGCTGGTCGTGGTGGGCCGGGGCCGGGTCCCCCGCCCCTCGGGGCCGGCGAGGGCCAAACGCCCGGCCCGCTCCCCGGCCACGGGGACGGCCCGGCCGACCTCCAAGAAGACGACCGGGGCGCCGGCCAAGAAGAGCACCAAGGTGCAGTCCAAGAAGAGCACCAAGGTGCAGTCCAAGAGGGCGGCGAAGGCGGCGAAGGCGCCGGTGCAGAAGAGCGCCAAGGTGCAGTCCAAGACATCCCCGCAGGTGGCTTCCGGGAAGCGGGCCAAGGTCCCCACCAAGGCGAGGAAGGGTCCCGCCAAGCGCAAGCGCTAGGTCAGGAGTCCGAGGCCGCACCGTCCCAGACCATGCGGCCGTCCTGGTCGGCGCCGAGCACCACGTGGGCCGGGTGGTGCTTGTCGATGTGGCCGATGAGGCCACGGTAGATCGAATAACCGCACAGCTCCTGCAGGCGCCGGGGGAAGCCGCGCACCGTGGTCAGAGGGATGCCGAGCTGCTGGTTCTCTTGTTGACGGAGGAAGCCGGCGCAGTAGTTCATGGCGATCCCCACTCGACGTCGATCCGTGGTGTTCGCACCTCCCCCGTGCCAGAGGCTGCCGACCCAAACGAGGACACTGCCCTTGCTCATGACGGCGGGGATGGTCTCGTAGGTGCCGGCCACGTCGGGGGCGTGGGGGAGACGATGGCTCCCCGGACAGAGGCGTGTGGCCCCGTTCTCCTCGGTGAACTCGGTGATGGCCCACATGGTGTTGCAGATCAACGGTGGATGGGGCCTGGGCACGGGGATCAGCTGGTCGTCGGCGTGGAGGGGCTGGGCGGCTTCACCGGGCCCGATGGCGATGGAGGACAGGGAGGAGATGAGCAGTCCCTCGTCGAGGACGCGCTCGACCACGGGGAGGACGGTGGGATGGACCGGGATCTGCTCGTACAGCGGTCCGTGGACCAGCAGGTTGTAGATGCGGGTCGTGCGGCGACCCTCGAAGGCGTTGTCGGCGGGACGCGTGCCGAGGCGCTTCTCCAAACGTACCAGGTCCTCGCCGATGGCGTCGGCCAGCGCCGCGGGAAAGGCGTCCTCGATGACGGTCCAGCCTTGGTCCCGGAGCCGCCGGGCGTGGGCCTCGATGGCGGAACCTCCCGGCGTCTTCTCAGAGGACGGTCCGTGGCTGACGGTTGTGGCGCCCATGGATCCTCCCACCTCTGGTCAAGCCTGTCGTCAATGGTGCCACCATGGCTGGCCGACCGCGCCCGGGGCCGTCCCGGACGCCGGTGGTAGGGTTCGGGCACGGGCCGTTGGCGCAGTTGGTAGCGCACTTGCATGACGCGCAAGGGGTCAGAGGTTCGAGTCCTCTACGGCCCACTCCGGAAATTCGACAATCCAGTGCGAGATGGTTCCGGAGGCCGCCATCTCTTGTGCGCCGATGCGCGCCGGGTCGGTCGACGTCCTGTCGAGGGGACAGAGCGACACCGAGGGCCGCCAGTACGCCGGCCCAGGTGATCAGGATAACGGCGCTGGCGCCTGGCGAGATCAGGTGATCGGTCCTGAGGCCATGAGTGCGTCCGAGGCCCGGTTGGCATGAACCTCCAGACTGAGGGGCAGAGACCAACGAGGAGGTTGTCGATGCCGAGTCTCCAGGCGAGGAGCGCGATGACGCCGCCGACCTGGTGGTGGATGATCGCTCCGAGGCCGGCGCCGATCGCGCTCATCACGCTGCTCACCGGCGTAGGTCTGGTTGAACACCAGTGTTCGTCCGCTCGTCGGTGCTACCAGGCGCAGGATCATCCTCAGCGTCGTCGTCTTACCGGCGCCGTTCGGGTCGAGAAAACCCGTGATCCTCCCGGCCTTCAACGAGAACGAGAGATCCGTACCTGCTGGAACGTCACCGAACGCTTGATCAACGATTCAGCCTCGACGACCGCCGTCACTGGCGTGGCCGCTCCTTGGAGGGGACCGCCGCATCACGGGGAGACGCCTGCGCCGCTTCTCAGGCCAGATCGGTGACCGCATCCAATCGGCGCAGAACCTCGGACGTGTTCACGCCGAGAGCGTCCAGCAGCACTGCCGCAGGATCTGGTGGTCGAAGAGCGAGGATCTGGGCCAGAACCTCGGGGCCCGTGACCTGGAGCTTCCGGTGACCCTTGGGCTTGTACGCGTCCTCGAGCACTTTCTTTGCCGCGGGCGTCATGCGAAAGCGATCTCTTTTCGCGACGTCTCTGATCCTCGGCTTCTTCGGCACGGCGCGCATCGCGAGTGGGGGAGCGTCGGCGCCCGAACCCAAACCGACGCCGGCCAGGGCTTCGCGGTCGAGCGACTCCAGGGCCTGGCGAGCTTGCTGCAGGGTCACGCCCAGCACGGCATCGGTCGAGGGGTCCTCGAGCAAGGCGAGCAGGATGTGATCGGTGCCGGTGCGGCGATCACCCCGGCGACGCGCCTCTTCACTGGCCTGCAGATAGATGGCCCATGCGTGAAGCGTCTCCGGCGTGGCGGGTTCGGTGGTCATGACGACTCCTTGTATTTGGTGTGCACGGATTGACGGGTGATCCCCAAGGCGTCCCCGATCTGCTGCCACGACCAGCCCTTTTCGCGCGCAGCTGCGACGTGGTGTGCTTCGACCCTCTCCGCCAGGCGATGGAGCGCCAGCGAAGCGCGAAGCCCAACTGCCGGGTCGTCTGACGAGAGATGCAGGTTGAGGTCCTCGACGTCCATGGCTGTCAGTCTAGGCTGACAGCGTCGGGAGTGTCAACCCAAACTGACGCCGCCTCGGGGACCGACCCTTTGCCCAGTCCTCGCTCTTGGAGTCGTTCCAACCTGCGGATCGCCCAGCCCGACCGATCCGCGGTCCGTGGGATCGGGCCACCCCGATGGCCGGCCCGGCGCCGTATGCCGTCCAGCCGTACTCTCGCCTACTGCGGGCGCGCCGCGCCTGACGGGCAAGTTCGCCCCGTTGATTGGCAGCCAGCGACCGTGGCCGGGCG
>DATJOV010000051.1:0-4260 GCA_035506735.1 Acidimicrobiales bacterium
TCCGATCCGTCACGTGCCGTCACGGCGGACACGAGCTCCCATCCGCCTGCGGAGCGGGCCCGCAGCACCGCATCCACCTTGCCCTCTGCCTCGGCTCCGTCGTCGTCGTCGTCGTCGGGTCGCAACGCAACCGGCAACAACGTCACCCCGTACCGCCAGGACGCCACGGCGCAGACGATATCCAACCTTCCGGCCCGGGGCCCGAGGGAGTGGGCCGGCGTCGGGCCCGGTCCCCGCCACGGGCCGGTGGGGGCACCGCTCCCCACCAGGGCCGGAGGGAGCGGTTCCCTGGAGGTGAATTCTGGGCGAACGAAGCGTGAACGTCAGGCCAACCCGAGGTGAACGCCGGGTGCCAATCAGCGGTCGGGGCCGCTGACGCCGCTCTGGAGCGGGCTCGACGGCGCCTGGCGCTCGGCCCGCAGGGCCCGGACCCGGTGGTAGACGGCGGCGGCCACGCCCAGCACGGCCAGGGCCGCCACCACGTAGGAGGCGTCGCCGAAGGCCTTCACCATGGAGTGGTAGCTCGAGCCCAGCGAGTACCCGATGCCGGCCAGGACCCCCACCCACACCGTCACCCCGATGAAGGTGAAGAGGCCGAACGACGCCACCGGCATCTCGGCCACCCCGGCCGGGAACGAGATGAAGGTGCGCACCACCGGGATGACCCGGCCGACGAGCACGGCCGAGTCGCCCCGTCGGGCGAACCACGCTTCGGCCCGGTCGAGGTCCTTGTGGGAGAGCAGCACGTACTTGCCGACGCGGTCGACCAGCGCCCGCCCCCCGGTGCGGCCCACGGCGTAGGAGACGGACGATCCCACCATCTCCCCGGCCACGCCGATCACGATGACGAGCACGAGGTTGAGCGAGTGGTCGTGCGGCCCGAGCACCTGCCCGCTCGCCAGCGCCCCGCCGAGGCCCAGGGTCAGCTCGGAGGGGATGGGGATGCACGCCGACTCGGCCACGGTGAGGATGAAGATGGCGATGTAGCCCGCCGACGAGATGAAGTGGGTCACCCCCACGTTTCTAGTCGGCCCCCCGATCCTGTGCGCGTTCCGGCCGTCTTCCGGCCCGGTCCGACGACCGGTAGCGTCGCCGGCCATGCCCGCCGCTGCCCACGACCGCCGACCCCTCGACGAGCTGCGGCCCCTGGTCCCGAGCGGCCGGGTCACCACACCCGACGGCGTGGGCGTGGCCTACTACGACCTGGGAGGAACGGGACCGCCGCTCGTGCTCGCCCACGCCACCGGGTTCTGCGCTGCCACGCTGGCCCCGGTGGCGCGCCGGCTCGCCGACGCCTTTCGGTGCATCGCCCTCGACCAGCGCGGCCACGGGTCCTCGGACCCGCCCGCCGGTGGGAGCTTCGACTGGCACGGCTTCGCCACCGACGTCCTGGTGCTGATCGACCACCTCGGGCTCGAGCACCCCCTGGGGGTGGGCCACTCCTGCGGCGGCGCCGCCCTGCTCCTGGCCGAGGAGGCCCGGCCCGGCACCTTCGCCGGCCTGTACTGCTTCGAGCCCGTGGTCTACCCGGGCGACGTCCCCCTCGCCCCCGATGGCGACAACCCGCTGTCGGTCGGCGCCCGGCGCCGCCGCGCCAGCTTCGCCTCACGTGGCGACGCGCTGGCCAACTTCTCGGGCAAGACCCCCTTCGACCGCCTCGACCCCGAGGTGCTCGCCCTCTACGTCGACAACGGGTTCGCGCCCGACACCGGCGGCACCATCACCCTGCGCTGCCGGCCCGAGCACGAGTCCGAGGTCTACGCCCATGCCCTGTCCCACGACGCCTTCGCCCGCCTGGGCGCGGTGCGCTGCCCGGTGACCCTGGCGTGCGGGTCCGACACCGACGCCTTCGGCGTCGAGTTCCTGTCGCATTGCGCCGCTCGCCTCGACCACCCCACCACGGCGGTGGCGGCCGGCATCGGCCACTTCGGGCCCCTCGAGGACCCCGCCCTGGTGGCATCCTCGGTGCGGCGCGCCCTCATCCCCCGAGCCGACACACCCCCGGCCTAGCCTCGGGCCGATGGCCCTGGTGCTGCCCCGCTCGCTGTCGCCCTCGAAGCTGAGCGCCTTCAAGGACTGCCCCCTCGCCTTCCGCTTCGCCGCCATCGACCGCCTCCCCGAGGTGCCCTCGGCCGCCACCGTGAAGGGGACGCTCGTGCACGGCGCCCTGGAGCGACTGTTCTGGGACCATCCCCCCGGCGCCCGCACCCCCGACGCGGCCCGCGCCGCCCTGGCGGGGGCGTGGGCGTCGATGGCCGAGGAGCCCGAGGTCCTCGGCCTGGGGCTGGACGAGCAGGCCCAGGCCACCTTCCGGGCCGAGGCCGAGGCCCTCCTCGACGGCTACTTCGCCCTCGAGGACCCCGACACCGTGGACGCCGTGGGGGTCGAGCTCACCCTGGAGGCCGAGGTGGGGGGCCTGCGGCTGCGGGGCATCATCGACCGTCTCGATCGCAGCGCCGAGGGCGAGCTGGTGGTGGTCGACTACAAGACGGGCCGGGTCCCCTCGGTCCACCAGGAGCAGCAGCGCCTGGGCGGGGTCCAGTTCTACGCCCTGTTGTGCGAGCAGGTGCTGGGGCAGCGGCCCGCCCTGGTCCGGCTCATGTACCTGAAGGAGCCGGTCACCATCGACGCCCGGCCCTCGGACCAGGCCGTCCGGGGCACCCGCCAGCGCACCGCGGCGGTGTGGTCGGCCATCGAGCGGGCCTGTCAGCACGAGGACTTCCGGCCCCGCCCCTCGGCGCTGTGTAATTGGTGCAGCTTCCGCTCCCTGTGCCCGGTCTACGGGGGCGACCCCTCCCGCACCGCGGAGTTCGCCCCGCCCCCCGTGCTGGCGGCGGCGGGCTGAGGCTCGGACGGCCTCAGGGACTGGTCGAGGGCACGGCGCCGGAGGTCCCCGAGCTGCTCGGGGCCTGGAGCACCGACACCTCGGAGATCTTCCACGCCCCCGAGATCCTGCTCAGGTTGAGGACCACCCGCAGCACGTCCGGCACGGGCTGGCCTCCCCCCTTGGCGATGGTGTTGTTGATGTAGGTCTGGTCCACCACGCCGAAGACCTGGGCCCCATTCCCCGACAGCGACTGCACGTAGAGGTTGCGGACCTGGCCCTCGGACTGGGCCTGGGCCTGCTCGAGCTGCTGGCGGATGTCGGTGCCGAAGAACTGGTTGGCCTGCTTGGCGAAGTCGCCCGTGGCGAAGGTGAGCAGGGCGCTGAAATCGGCGTCCACCGTCGTCGGCTTGAAGTTGGTGAGGTCGGTGAGGAAGCTCGACGACACCGAACGCACCGCCGCCTCCTGGGTCACCTGACCCGACAGCGACGACCACTTGAGCCCGAACGACACCGCCGCCGCCGACGCCGCCAGGGCCAGGGCGCCGAGCGCCAGGGCCCACCGGGTGGGGACCGTGCCCGGACGCCGGGCCCGGCGTCCTCGCCGGGGGGGCCGCCACTCCGGGCGCCCCTCGCCGTCCTCGTCCCGTTCGTCGCCCCCGGCGGGGCCGTCGGCCCCGGTGCCCCCGACCTCCACCGCCCCCGCCGTGGACTGGGTCCGCAGCCGGGCCCGACGGCGCTCGGCCCGGGTGGCAGGGGCGGTGCCGGGGCGGTTCCCCACCACGGCCACGCCGTCGTCGTCGTCGGTGATGAGCTGGTCGGTCATGGTGCCCTCCGTACGCGCTCGGGGACCCCGACGCGGCGCGGGCGGGCCGCACGTGCGCCCCGCCGGCGACGCCCCCGGGTCGCCACGGTTGTGACGATCACGAAGCCCGCACCAAGGAGTACGCCCGCCACGGGCGGATCCTGCGGGCGCGACGGCGGGAGGCGGGCCGCCGAGGGGGTGGCGGCCAGCCCCGACCCGCCCCCCCGCACCTGGGCCTGGGCCCCGGTGGGCGCCTCCACCTGGGCATTGGGGCCGGTGGGGTGGAAACCGGCCTGGCTCACGGCCGGGGCCCCGGCGCCGAATTCGGTGTCACAGGCCGCCCCGGGGAGGATGGGAGGCAGCGTCACCGGCTGGGCGTAGGCGATCGCCGAGGGCTGGCCGGGGGGGATGAGGAGGCGGGTGCGCAACCACTCCTGGTCGTCGCGGGCGCTGTCCCCGCTGGTGACGGCCTTGGCCGGCCCGGTGGGCGAGATGGCCGCCACCGCCCCGAAGAACAGCTGGTTGGTGGCCAGGGCGGTGGACAGGTTGGACAGGTTGGGCGCCTGGGCCAGGTTGGCGGTCACCGCCGCGCCGTCGTGCACGATGCAGGCCAGGTCGGGCTCGTTCTCGC
>DATJOV010000052.1:0-6293 GCA_035506735.1 Acidimicrobiales bacterium
GCCCGCCGTCCCGGGCGCGTCGGCACAGCTCCTGGGAGCAGAAGAAGGTGCCGTCCAGGACGATCTGGGTCACCGCCCTCCACCCGTTGGGGCTGAGGTCGTCGGCGGGCACCGGGAAGTTGGCGGCGGCGTTGTTGACCAGCACCCCCACCGGCCCGAGGGCGGCCTCGACGGCGTCGAAGGCGGCGGCCACCTCCTCCGCCTTGCGGATGTCGGCGGCGGCCCCCACGGCGCGCCCGCCGACGGACTGCACCGCCTCGATGCCGGCCTGGCGGTGGGCCTCGGCCCGCGACACGATCCCCACGGCGGCGCCCAGGCGGGCGAACTCCACGGCGATGGCCTTGCCCAGGCCGGTGCCGCCCCCGGTCACCACCACCGCGGTCCCGGCGAAGGTCCCGGCCGGGAGCATGGTCGTGCCGGGCGGCGGGGGCTCGGGGAGGGCCACGGCGACTACTTGCCCTCGAAGCGCACGGGCTGCTTCTTGGCCTTGGCGGCGTAGCCGGCGGGCATGTCGTCGGACACGAACTCGATGGCGGCGCTCATGGCCTCGAAACGCATGGCCTCGGCCAAGCCCCGGTAGGCGAAGCCGTCGACGGTCCGCTTGATGCTCTGCACCGCCAGCGGGGCGTTGGCGGCGATCTCCTCGGCGATGCCCATGGCCAGGGGCAGGAGGTCCTCGGGCGCCGTGACCTGCTGGACCAGCCCGATGCGCTCGGCCGTGGCGGCGTCGAGGCGACGACCGGTGAAGGCCAGCAGCTTGGCCCAGCCGGCTCCCACCTCGTGGGCCAGGCGCAGGTCGCCGCCACCGTCGATGCCCACCCCCACCTGGGCCTCGGGCAGGGCGAACACGGCGTTGTCGGCGGCGACGCGGATGTCGGACATGAGGACGAGCTCGAAGCCGAACCCGAGGCAGTAGCCCTGGACGGCGGCCACGATGGGCTGGGGCAGCTCGGAGAAGACCTTGAAGCGCTCGTGGGCCCAGCGGATGCCCTCGTAGTAGTTGCGGGCCTTCTCGGCCGGCGACCGGCCCGTGACCCGGTCCTCGGGCATGCCCAGGTCGATCCCGGCGCAGAAGGCCCGACCCTCGCCCCGCAGCACGACCACGCGCACCCGCTCGTCGAAGCGGATCTGGTCGGCCCGGGCCCCGAGCTGGCGGGTGGACTCCCAGCTCCAGGCGTTGAGCTTGTCGGGCCGGTTGAGGGTGAGCACGGCCACGTGCCCCTGCACCTCGAGGTCGAGGTGCCACTCGTCCTCGGCGACCACGGGCGAGGTCCTGAACATGGGGGCTCCGATCGTCCGGGGCGGCCACCTGGGCGTGACCGGTCCACCGGCGCGTGAGTATCGCATGGCCCCGGGGGGCGGAGCGGCGCCCCCGGGTCAGGGTTGGCCCACGGTGGAGCCGGAGTCGACGGCGTCGCCGAAGGGGTACACGTTGCCGTCCAGGCCGTAGACCCAGTACCCGCGGCCGTCGGGGGTGGCCGTGATCCCCGCCACCGGCCCGGTCAGGTCCTGCGGGGCCCCGTACAGGGTGGCGTCGCCCAGGGCGGCCACGTCGCCGGCCGCGTCCACCAGCCAGTAGCCGCCGTCGTCGGCGGTGGGGGCGATCCCCACGGCACCGCCCACCGGTCCACCGAACTGCGTGGGCCATGAGCCGAGTCTCGACTGGCTGTCGGTGCTGTCGGCGTCGCCGGCGGCGTCGAGGAACCGGAAGCCGTCGTCGGCACCGGCACGATCCGCCACCACGTCGACGATGGGGGCGAGCGGGTAGGCGCCGAACGTGTCGTCACCGAAGGGGAACACGTTGCCGTCCTCGTCCACCGGCCGAACCCATTGCATCTGTATTGCACCTGCATTGCGACGCCCGTGACCACGCCCGGACCGATGCCGGGAGCCGTCACGGGTAGAGGTCGGGGGCCGACACACGACGGCCCGCTCCGACGCCCCGTACCGGCCGGCCCGAGCGGGCAACGGCCCTCCGGGCGTCCTGTGGCGGTCCCTCCCTCACTTAGATAGGATCCCCTATGTAATTTCGTTGGCTCGGGCCGAACGGGCTGAACATCGTCGAGGGCGGAGGCCGGAGTGGCTCGCACCCAGGAGGAGCGCAGGACCGAGACCCGGGCCCGGCTCCTCGACGCCGCCGCCGGGCTCTTCGCCGACCACGGCATCGACGCCGTCTCGGTCGACGCCGTGGCCGACGCCGCCGGCCGCACCTCGGGTGCGGTCTACGACCACTTCGGCTCCAAGCAAGGGCTCCTTCTGGCCCTCCTCGACGAGTGGTCCCATTCCCTCCTGACCGTGATCGCGGCCGAGTTCGAGGTGTCGGCCACGGTCGAGGACCGCCTGCGGGCCGTGGCCGTCAATGTCATCACCGAGCCCAGCGACCAGACCCGGCGCCTCCTGCTGCTCGAGCGGGAGCTGTGGCTGCGGGCGGCACGCGACCCCGAGGTGGCCACCCTCCTGCGGACCCGGGCCCGTGAGGCCCACGACTGGCTCACCCGGGGCTTCTCCTCCTGGATCGACCAGGGGCTCATCGCCCCGGGGGCACCGGCCGAGCGCGTGGCCGGTGTCTTCAGCGCCCTGGTGACCGGCCTCGAGCTGCGCCACCGCATCGACCCCGGGGCGGACAGCGCCGACGACGTGGCCGCCGCCCTGGGAACGGTGCTGGGGCTGGCTCGCGCCGCCCGGGCGGCGACGCCGGGGCCCCGACCACCCCGCTGAGGCGTTCCTCCCGACCCCTCGTCCGACCACAATCGCCCATCGACAGCAAGGAGACACCGTGCACACCGAGATCTGCGACCGGCTCGGGATCGAATTCCCGATCTTCGCCTTCACCCATTGCCGCGACGTGGTGGCCGCCGTGTCCAACGCCGGCGGCTTCGGCGTCCTGGGGGCCATCGGCTTCTCCCCCGAGGAGCTGGAGATGGAGCTGGCGTGGCTGGACGAGCACGTCGGCGACAAGCCCTACGGGGTGGACATCGTCATCCCCGGCAAGTACGAGGGCATGGGCGAGCTCGACCCCGAGAAGCTCGAGGCCCAGCTCCGGTCGATGGTGCCCGACGACCACCGGCGCTTCGCCCGGCGGATCCTGGCCGAGCACGGCGTCCCCGAACCTCCCGAGGACCAGC
Organism: Acidimicrobiales bacterium; assembly: GCA_035506735.1. Lineage (GTDB taxonomy): Bacteria > Actinomycetota > Acidimicrobiia > Acidimicrobiales > UBA8190 > DATJOV01. Next base: position 3,126 of record DATJOV010000052.1, read on the forward strand.
GCCGCAGCGGGATGATGGGGTGGACCGAGGCCACCGGGAAGCCGCTTCTGGCCGCGGCGCTCAAGCACGACAAGGTGCGTCTCATCGCCAACGCCCTGGGGACGCCGCCGGCCGACATCATCGCCGAGGTCCAGGCCTCGGGCCGCCTGATCGGGGCCCTGGCCGGCTCGGTGAAGCACGCCATGGGGCACAAGGCGGCCGGGCTCGACTTCATCGTGTGCCAGGGCACCGAGGGCGGTGGCCACACCGGGGACGTCGGATCACTGGTGCTGTGGCCCGAGGTGATCGACGCCGTGGCACCCCTCCCCGTCCTCGCCGCCGGGGGCGTGGGCAGCGGGCGCCAGATCGCCGCCGCCCTGGCCATGGGGGCCCAGGGGGTGTGGTCCGGCACCCTGTGGCTCACGGTCGAGGAGGCCAACACCTCGCCCGGACAGATGCGGAGCTACCTGGCCGCCACCAGCCGCGACACGGTGCGCTCCCGCTCCTTCACCGGCAAGCCCTGCCGCATGCTCAAGAACGACTGGACCGAGGCGTGGGAGCAGCCCGACACGCCCGACCCCCTGCCCATGCCGCTCCAGATGATGGTGGCCATCGAGGCCGTGGGGGCCACGCACCGCTACCCCGAGGAGGCCAAGGACGTGGCCTTCAACCCGTGCGGCCAGATCATCGGGCGCGCCACCAAGGTCAGGAAGGTGCGCGACGTGATCTTCGATCTGGTGGAGGACTACGCCGAGGCGGTGGAGCGCCTGGACAAGACGGTCGCCGTCGAGGTCTGAGCGACGGCCCCCGCCCCGGCCCGAGCGCGCCGCGCCTTCGGGGCCGGGGCGGCCGGGCCCGGGGAGGGGGAGACCGGGCGGCGCCCCGCTTGCGCATCGTCGGGAATGCCTCCGTCGCCGGCGCCATCCGGGGTGGCCTGAGGGCGCCACCGAGGGTCACGGGCGCCGCCCCTGCCTCCGGTCAGGTCTGCGCTGGGGCGAGGTGGCGGCGCACCAGCTCCACCACGGCCGCCGGCGCCTTGTCGGGCGACCCCGTGTCGAAGGGTGGCTCGGGGTCGTACTCGATCCCCAGCTGGATGGCCTGGGCCACGTCGGGACCGGCCAGCCGGGCCGCCAGGGTCAGGGCCATGTCGATCCCGGCCGACACGCCCGCCGCGGTCATGATCTTTCCCCGCTCCACCACCCGCTGGGCCAGGACGGTGGCGCCGTAGGCGGACAGGGTGGCCCGCTCGCTCCAGTGCGTGGTGGCCTCGACCCCGTCGAGGAGGCCGGCGGCGGCGAGCACCAGCGAGCCCGTGCACACCGAGGTCGTCCAGGTGGTGGTGCCGTGCGCGTCGCCCACCCACTCCAGCACCCGCCGGTCCTCGACCAGCCGGCGGGTGCCGAGCCCGCCCGGGACGACGAGGACGTCGACCGAGCCCACATCGGCCATGGCCGCCGAGGGCACCAGGGCGATCACACCGTTGTCGGTGCGCACCGTCCCCCCCTCGACGGCGGCGAAGGTGAAGGTGGCCCCCGGCACCCGGCTGAGCACCTCGTAGGGACCCACGGCGTCCAGCGCCGTGAGGCCGTCGAAGACCAGGCACACGATGTCCATCGTCGCTCTCCTCTCCCGTGGCCTCAGGCCGTGGCCCGTGGCCCGCCGAAACGCTGCCGGTACTCCCCCGGGGGCACGCCCACCACCCGTTGGAAGGCCCGGTACATGGTCTCGACCGTCCCGAAGCCCGCCGCCCGGGCGATCATCGCCGTGGAGCGCTCCCCCTCCTCCAACCAGCGCCGGGCCGTCTCCACCCGGAGGTGCTCGACGTAGGCGGCCGGGGTCGACCCCACCTCGGCCTTGAAGGTGCGGGCCAGGGTGCGCGTCCCCATGCCCGCCCGCCGGGCCAGCGCCGCCACGGACAGGTCGGCGTCGAGATGGTCGGCCATCCAGCCCTGGAGCTCGGCCAGGGCGGGGCGGGAGGCGAGCTGGGCCCGGAGATGGCCCGAGAACTGGGCTTGGCCCCCCGGGCGCTTGAGGAACAGGACCAGCCACCGGGCCACCTCCAGCGCCAGGGCGGCGCCGTGGTCCTCCTCCACCAGGGACAGGGCCAGGTCCATGCCGGCCGTGACACCGGCCGAGGTGGCGACCTCGCCGTGGCGCACGAAGATGGGGTCGGCGTCGACCACCAGGGCGGGGTACTCCCGCTGCAGGGCGGTGCACCAGGCCCAGTGCGTGGTCACGGGACGGCCGTCGAGGAGGCCGGCCTCGGCCAGGAGGAAGGCGCCCGTGCACACCGACACCACCCGCCGCGACCGGGCGGCGCGGCGCCGCAGCCAGCCCACGAGCACGGGGTCGTCCCGGGCCGTCATGGCCCCCAGGCCGCCCGCCACCAGCAGGGTGTCGAGGGGGCCCCGCACCGACCCCAGGCCCCGTGCCTCGAGCGCCATCCCCGACGACGACCTCACCGGCCCGGGCTCGGGTGCCACGACCCCCACCGTGTAGCCGTGGCCCTCGGGCAGCAGGCGGGTGGCGGTGGCGAAGACCTCGAGCGGCCCGGCGGCGTCGAGCATCTGGAACTGGGGGAAGACGACGGCCACCACGGGGCGCGGGCGCATGCCGGCCATCATGCGCCCCTCCCCGTCCGGCTGCAATGCCCTGTTCTTGACGATTTCGGCCAAGCGGCCGGGGACGACCGGGAGGGCCGGCGCTCCTCGGCGGGGTGCGGCCGGGGGGGTGCCGGGGGGGCCGTAGGATCGGGGGGTGCACCATGCCGTCCTGACCCGTTACCGGGTGCTCGCCTACGTGACCGCCGTCCTCCTCATCGTGCTGGTCTTCGTGGCCGTCCCCCTCCAGGCTGCCGGCCACCCCGCCATGGCCCACATCGTGGGCTTCCTCCACGGCGGGCTCTACTGCGTCTACCTCTTCGTCGCCTTCGAGCTCACCCGCAAGCTCCACGTGCCCCTGGGCAGGACGCTGTTGGTCCTGTTGGCCGGGACCATCCCCTTCGGGGCCATCATCGCCGAGCGCCGCCTCACCGCTCTCTACACGAAGGAGGAGCGGCGGGCGGCACGCGCCGGCGCCGTGCCGGCGGGCCCGGCCGCGGCTCCCCCGGGTGCGGGCCCCCTCCCGACGTCCGCTCCGGAGACGGCACTGCAGGAGGGCTAGTGGGCGACGGCCACGGCCTCCCCCGGC
>DATJOV010000053.1:0-7452 GCA_035506735.1 Acidimicrobiales bacterium
CCCGGGGCCGCCCTGTGCCAACCTGGGGCCCCCGATTTCGCACCAAGGAGCCACGCGCATGCCCGACGCCGTCATCGTCGCCACCGGAAGGACGCCCATCGGGCGGGCCAACAAGGGCTCCCTTGTGAGCTGCCGGCCCGACGACCTGGCCGCCCTGGTCATCAAGGAGGTCCTGGCCAAGGTGCCGGCGCTGGACCCGGCCGAGGTCGAGGACGTCCTGCTCGGGTGCGGGCAGCCCGGCGGCGAGGCGGGCTACAACATCGCCCGGGTGGCCGCCATCCTGGCCGGCGTGGACGTGCCGGGCGCCACCGTCAACCGCTACTGCTCGTCGTCCCTGCAGACCATCCGCATGGCGGCCCACGCCATCCGGGCCGGTGAGGGGGACGTCTTCGTGGCCGCCGGGGTGGAGACGGTGAGCCGCTTCCAGTACGGCGCCTCCGACACCGGCCCGCACAACCCCCGGTTCGCCGAGGCCGAGGCCCGCACCGCGGCCCGGGGCCCGGCCGTGACCGAGCCCTGGACACCCCCGCCCGGCCTGCCCGACGTCTACATCGCCATGGGCCAGACGGCCGAGAACGTGGCCGAGTACGAGAAGGTGCCGCGCCGGCGCATGGACGAGTTCGCCGCCCTCAGCCAGAACCGGGCCGTGGCGTCCCAGGACAACGGCTTCTTCGAGCGCGAGATCATCCCCGTCCCCCTGGAGGACGGGACCGTGGTCACGAGGGACGACGGCCCCCGACGCGACACCACGGTCGAGGTCCTGTCCGCCTTGAAGCCGGTGTTCCGGGAGGGTGGCACCGTGACGGCCGGGAACGCCTGTCCCCTCAACGACGGCGCCGCCGCCGTGGTGGTCATGTCCGACACCCGGGCCTCGGCCCTCGGGATCACCCCCCTGGCCCGCATCGTCTCGAGCGGGGTCTCGGCCCTCGACCCCGAGATCATGGGCCTCGGCCCCATCGAGGCCTGCCGCCAGGCGCTGGGGCGGGCGGGGAAGACCATCGACGACATCGACCTGGTCGAGATCAACGAGGCCTTCGCCGCCCAGATCATCCCCTCCGCCGACCGCCTCGGCATCGAGTGGGACAAGCTCAACGTCAAGGGGGGCGCCATCGCCCTGGGCCATCCCTTCGGGATGACCGGCGCCCGCATCATGACCACGCTGCTCAACGCCCTCGACGACGAGGACAAGACCTGGGGCCTCGAATCCATGTGCGTGGGGGGGGGCCAGGGCATGGCCATGGTCGTCGAACGTCTCTCCTGAGGGGGCCGAGGTGAGCAGCGCCATCTACGACGTGGGGTCGATGTGGGAGCTGGTCGAGGGGCGCGCCGCCCTGTCGGGCGACCGCCTCATGCTGGTCGACGACCAGGGACGGCGCCTCACCTTCGGCCAGTTCCGGGACCGGTGCGAGACCGTGGCGGCCGGGCTCGTGGCGCTCGGCGTCGGGCCCGGCACGGTGGTGTCGTGGCAGCTCCCCACCCGGCTGGAGACCATCGTCCTGTCCGTGGCCCTGGCCCGCCTGGGGGCGGTGCAGAACCCCATCATCCACATCTACCGTGAGCGCGAGGTGGCCTTCGCCCTGGCCCAGACCGGGGCCGAGTTCTTCTTCGTCCCCGGGGTGTGGAAGGACACCGACTACCTGGCCATGGCCGACACCATCGCCGCCGGGCTCCCCCGCCCGCCCCGGGTGGAGGTGGTCTACGACGAGCTGCCCGAGGGCGACCCCGCCACGCTGCCCCCGCCGCCCGCCCCGGGGGGCGACGAGGTGCGGTGGATCTACTACACCTCGGGCACGACCTCGGACCCCAAGGGCGTGCGCCACACCGACGGCACCCTCATCACGGGCGGGCGGGGCCTGGCCCTGGCGCTGGCCATGGGCGAGGACGACGTCGGGTCCATCGCCTTCCCCTTCGCCCACATCGCCGGGCCCGACTACCTGGTCATGGTGCTGGCCAACGGCTGCTCCACGGCCCTGCTCGAGACCTTCGTGCCCGCCACCGCCGTCGAGGTCTTCGCCCGCAACGGCGTGACCATGGCCGGGGGCAGCACCGCCTTCTACATGGCCTACCTCAACGAGCAGCGCAAGCAGCCGGGACAGAAGATCATCCCCACGCTCCGGATGCTCTCGGGGGGTGGGGCGCCCATGCCGCCCGAGATCTTCCACGAGGTGGAGCGGGAGATGGGGGTGCGGGTGGCCCACGGCTACGGCATGACCGAGATCCCCATGATCTGCATGGGCTCCCCCGGCGACACCGACGAGCAGCTGGCCCACACCGTGGGCAAGCCCGTCGACGGGGCCGAGATCCGGATCGTGACGGCCGAGGAGACCGAGGCCCCCACCGGTGTGGACGGCGAGGTGCGGGTGCGGGGGGCCATGGTGTGCAAGGGCTACACCGACCCCGTCCTGAGCGCCGAGGCCTTCGACGCCGACGGGTTCTTCCGGACGGGCGACGTGGGCCACGTCCGGCCCGACGGGCACGTGGTGCTCACGGGACGGCTCAAGGACATCATCATCCGCAAGGGCGAGAACATCTCGGCCAAGGAGATCGAGGACCTGCTCTACACCCACCCCAAGGTGGGGGACGCCGCCGTGATCGGCCTCCCCGACCGCGAACGGGGGGAGCTCGTGTGCGCCGTGGTGGAGACGGCCGAGGGGGCCGAGCCGCTCGGCTTCGAGGAGATGGTGGCCCACCTCCGCAGCGCCGGCCTCATGACCCAGAAGATCCCCGAGCGCCTCGAGGTGGTGGGCGCCCTGCCCCGCAACGAGACCCTCAACAAGGTGCTCAAGTACAAGCTGCGCGAGCGCTACGCCGCGCCCCGGGCCGGCGGCTGAGCGGTGGAGCCCGGCACGTTCGAGGGGGTCGTCGGTCGGGACTTCACGACCTCGGTGCCGTGGTGGCCCCCCACCCCGGTGGCCCGGGCCGGTTCCCCCAACGTGGTGGTGGTGGTGCTCGACGACGTGGGCTTCGCCCAGCTGGGGTGCTTCGGGTCCGACATCGCCACCCCCACCCTCGACGCCCTGGCCGCCGGCGGCCTGCGCTTCACCAACTTCCACACCACGGCCCTGTGCTCCCCCACGCGGGCGTGCGTCCTCACGGGCCGCAACCACCACAGCAACGGGATGGGCCGGATCGTGGAGCTGGCCACGGGCTTCCCCGGCTACGACAGCCGCATCCCCCGGGCCAACGGGATGCTGTCGGAGATCCTCCTCGAGCACGGCTACGCCACCTGGGCCGTAGGGAAGTGGCACCTCACCCCCGAGGACGAGTGCCACCCCGCCGCCTCCCGGGCCCGCTGGCCCCTGGGCCGGGGCTTCGAGCGCTTCTACGGCTTCATGGAGGGCGAGACCCACCAGTTCGTGCCCCACCTGGTGTCCGACAACCACCAGATCGAGCCCCCCCGCCGTCCCGAGGACGGCTACCACCTCACCGAGGACCTGGTGGACCAGGCCATCACCCTGGTGACCGACCTGCGGGCGGTGGACCCGGCCAAGCCCTTCTTCCTCTACTTCTGCACCGGCGCCTGCCACTCCCCCCACCAGTCGCCCCCCGCCTGGCTGGCGCGCTACCGGGGCGCCTTCGACCGGGGCTGGGACGCCTGGCGCGCCGCCGCCCTGGAACGTCAGATCGCTGGCGGGGTGCTGCCGAGGGGGACCGAGCTCTCGCCCCGGCCCGACTGGGTCCCGGCCTGGGACGAGCTGTCCGAGGACGAGCACCGCCTCTACGCCCGCTACATGGAGGCCTTCGCCGCCTTCCTGAGCCACACCGACCACGAGCTCGGGCGCCTGGTCGAATTCCTCGGGCGCACGGGGGACCTCGAGAACACCGTGCTGGTGGTCCTCTCGGACAACGGGGCCAGCTCCGAGGGCGGGCCCACGGGGTCCCTCAACGACCTCCGCCCCTGGAACGGGGCGCGCCACTCCGTGACCGAGGCCGTGGCCCGCCTGGAGGAGATCGGCGGGCCCCGCTGCCACAACAACTACCCGTGGGGCTGGACGGTGGCGGGCAACACCCCCTTCAAGCGCTGGAAGCGCGAGACCCACGAGGGCGGGGTGGCCGATCCCCTCATCGTGCACTGGCCGGCGGGCACGGCCGGCCGGGGCGAGGTGCGCCGCCAGTACGTCCACGCCGTCGACATCGTCCCCACGGTGCTCGACATCCTCGGCGTCGAGGCCCCCACCACGCTGGGCGGGGTGCCCCAGCGCCCGATCGAGGGCACCTCGTTCCGCTCCTGCCTCGACGACGCCGGGGCGGCCGAGCGCCACACCACCCAGTACTACGAGATGTTCGGGTGCCGGGCCCTGTACCACGAGGGGTGGAAGGCGGTCACCTACCACCCCATCCAGGACACGAGCACCGGCTTCGACGAGGACACGTGGGAGCTCTACCACGTGGCCGAGGACCCGTCGGAGTGCCACGACCTGGCCGGGGCCGAGCCCGAGCGCCTGGCCGCCATGGTGCAGCGGTGGTGGGCGGAGGCCGAGGCCCACCAGGTCCTCCCCCTCGACAACCGCCCCTTCTCGGAGTTCGTGCTGTCACGCCCGCCGGCGGTGGCGCCGCGCCGGCGCTACGTCTACCTCCCCGGGGGTGGGGCGGTCCCGGAGACGGTGGCGGTGAACATCCGCAACCGCCACCACGAGGTGCGGGCCGAGATCGTGGTGGCCGACGGCGCCGCCCCGGTCGAGGGGGTGCTGCTGGCCCAGGGCTCGGGGCTCGGGGGGTGGGCCTTCTACCTGCGCCACGGGCGCCCCGCCTACGTGCACAACTTCGTGAGCCTCGAGGAGCACCACGTGCGGCCCGATCCCGCCACGCCGGCCCTGGCCCCCGGACCCCACACCGTGGCCTTCCGCTTCACCAAGACGGGCGAGCACCGGGGCCAGGGGCAGCTGCTCGTGGACGGCACCCCGGTGGGCGAGGGCCCCATCCCGCGGCTCGTGCCCATGCGCTTCTCCCTCACCGGGGCCGGGCTGACCTGCGGCTACAGCAACGGGCTGTCCGTGAGCCGGGAGTACCAGGCCCCCTTCCGCTGCACGGCCCGCATCGTGCGGGTGGTGGTGGAGGTGGACGGGACCCCCTTCTCCGACCCCGAGGCCGACGCCGAGTTCGCCCTGGCCCGCCAGTAGGCCCGGCGGCGCCGGAGGACGCGGTGGCGGACCCCGACCATCCGCTCACCGACCCCGCCGTGGGGCGGGCCGTCGCCGACGCCGCCTCGGCCCACCTGGGCCGGCCGTGGACGTGTCTCGGCTTCACCCCCCTCGACCACCTGGCCTCGCACCCGAGCGGGGTGCTCCACGGCGAGCCGGTCCCGATCTTCGCCAAGCTCGCCCACGACCCCGAGGCGCCGGCCCGCTTCCGGGCCGAGCTGGCGGGCCTGGCCCTCCTGCGCCGTCTGGCCGGCGTGCCCACGCCCACACCGGTCGGCCCCGGCCTGGTGGAGGTGGACCACCGCTCCCTCCTCCTGTACGAGGCGCTCCGGGAGCGCGCTCCCGACCGGCGCACCGCCGCCGACTGGCGGTCGATCGGCGCCACCCTGGCCCGGATCCACGAGGTCCGGGGGCACGAGTTCGGGCTGCGGGGCATCGACGGCTACTACGGCCCGCTGCGCCAGGACAACGCCCCGGTGACGCCGGACCGCTGGAGCGAGTTCTTCGCCGAGCGCAGGCTCCTCCCCATGCTCGGGGCGGCGCTCGACGCGGGCCATCTCCCCCCGGGGCTGGCGGAGGGCGTCGAGGCCGTGGTCCGGCGCCTCCCCTGGCGCTGTGGCCCGGAACCGCCGCCCACCCTCCTCCACGGTGACGCCCAGCAGCACAACTTCGTGAGCACGGAGACGGGGGCGGTGGTCATCGACGTGGCGCCCTCTTTCGGCCATCCCGAGATGGACCTGGCCCAGCTCGACGTGTTCGACCCCGTCGCCCCCGACCTGCTGGACGCCTACACCGAGCGCCGTCCCCTGGACCCGGGCTTCGAGGAGCGCCGGGAGCTGTGGCGGATGTACACCTACCTGGCGGCCGTCACCGTGGACGGCGCCGGTGCGTTCGGCCGGCGCATGGCGGGCCGCCTCGCCGACGCCGTCCGCCGGTTCCGCTGAGGCGTGGCCGGTCGGGACCCCGGGGCCGGCCCGGCCCCGGACGGGCGCCCGAGGGGCTCCCATCGGCCCAGCGTGTGCCCTGTTTTCCCCTGGTGGGCTAACCTCGGTGGGCCATGAAGGTCGTCATCATGATCCCGTGCCTCAACGAGGAGACCACCCTTCCCCTCGTGCTGGAGACCATCCCCAAGACCATCGAGGGCGTGGACGAGCTCGAGATCCTCGTCATCGACGACGGCTGCACCGACGAGACGGTCGAGGTCGCCCGGAGCCTGGGGGTGACCGAGTTCGTCCACCACCCCCAGAACCGGGGCCTGGCCCACTCCCTGCGCGACGGCATCCAGCGGGGGCTCGAGCTCGGCGCCGACATCCTGGTCCTCACCGACGGCGACAACCAGTACCCCCAGGAGCGCATCCCGGACCTGATCCGCCCCATCCTCGACGGCCAGGCCGACACCGTCATCGCCGACCGCCAGGTCCAGACCATCGAGCACTTCTCGCCCACCAAGAAGTTCCTGCAGAAGCTGGGCACCGGGGTCATGAACGTGGCCGCCGGCACCGACATCCCGGACGGGACGAGCGGTTTCCGGGCCTACTCCAAGGAGTCGGCCATCAAGCTCAACCTGGTGGGCCGCTTCAACTTCGCCACCGAGACCACCATCCAGGCCGCCAACAAGCGGCTGGCGTTCGCCTATCTCCCCATCGTCACGAACCCGAAGACGCGGGAGTCCCGGCTGTTCAAGTCCTCGTGGGAGCACGTCCGCAAGAGCACCGTGGCCATGCTCAACGCCTTCACCATGTACCGGCCCTACACCGTCTTCCTGAGCATCGGGGCCGTCTTCTTCGTGGTGGGACTGATCCCGTTCATCCACTACTTCTACCTCCTCCTCACCGCCAAGAACGTGAACGGCGCCCATCACATCCAGTTCCTGCTCATCGGGGCCGTCCTCCTGAACGTGTCGTTCGTCTCGGTGACGCTCGGCATCGTGGCCAACCTGATCCGTGTCAACCGCTCGCTCATCGAGGACACGCTGGAGGTCATCAAGCGGGCCCAGTTCGGCGGGGAGGTCGAGCGCACCGTGCGCCTGGCGCCGCCGGCCCCCGCCACCACCTCCCGGGCGGCAGCGGGCCGTTCGTAGGCGGGGAGCAGCGGGGCCGCCGACGAGGTGGCGACGGACCGCAGGGTGCCGTCACTCGCCCCCGTCGGGGGCGTCCCGCACGATGGCGTCGAGCTCGGGCCAGGGCGGTCCTCGGCGCAGCGCCGCCAGGAGCTCACGGGCCGCCCGCCTCCCGTTCGGGAGCCGGTCGTCGCGGTCCCAGCGCCATGCCGTGACCATGGCCAGGATCAGGGCCCGGCACTGGTCGAGCAG
>DATJOV010000054.1:0-2037 GCA_035506735.1 Acidimicrobiales bacterium
GAGCAGGAGCCCGAGCTCCACGGCATCGTGGACCGCCTGTGCGCCATGGCCGACATGAAGAAGCCGCGCGTGGCCGTGGCCGAGGTGGACATGCCCAACGCCTTCGCCACGGGCCGGAGCCCCAACGCCGCCGTGGTGTGCGCCACCCGGGGGATCATGCGGCGCCTGGACGAGCCCGAGCTCGAGGCGGTGCTGGCCCACGAGCTCTCCCACGTGGCCCACCGGGACGTGGCCGTGATGACCATCGCCAGCTTCCTCGGCATGGTGGCGGGGCTCATCACCCGCATCACCCTGTGGTCCGGGCTCTTCGGGGGCTTCGGCGGGCGCGACAACCGCGGTGGTGGGCAGAACGCCGCCATGGTCGAGCTGGCCGTGCTGGCCGTGTCGGTCGTCGTCTACGCCATCAGCTTCCTGCTCACCATGGCGCTGTCGCGCTACCGGGAGCTGGCCGCCGACCGCTCCGGCGCCATCCTCATCGGGCGGCCCTCGCTCCTGGCCTCGGCCCTGGTGAAGGTGAGCGGCGACCTGTCGCGCATCCCCACCCGGGACCTGCGCTCGGCCGAGCACTTCAACGCCTTCTTCTTCACCCCCGCCCTGGCGCGCGGGGCCAGCCTGTCCTCGCTCTTCTCGACCCACCCCACGCTGGAAAAGCGCCTCGACCAGCTGGCCCGCCTCGAGGCCCAGATGAACCGGCCCTCGTGACACCGGCGGCGACGCCCCCGGCACCGGGCCGCGCGTAGTGGGCCTGTTCGACACCATCCTGGGCCGCACCAAGCCGGTGCGGCCCAACCTCGATGCCCTCTTCGCCCTCCCCCCCGCCGCCGTCACCCTCCAGATCACCTGCGGGCTGGTGTCGACCGGTCACGCCGGGGTGTGCTTCAAGCCGCCCGCCGGCCAGCCCTTCGCCGAGATGCAGGCCGAGCTGGAGCAGCTCCTGGCCACCCCGGACGACCCCGGTGCGGGCCCGGCCGCCGCCCCGCCTCCGGCGGTGCGCCACGTGGGTGACCGCTTCGGCTACCGCTGGATCCTGGTCGACGCCGGCGCCACCGACGACCTGGTGACGCGGGTGCACATGGTGCACTCCTCCCTCCAGGACGCCGGGTGGGGGACCCAGCTGCTGTGCTCGGTGTTCGGCTTCGCCCCCGCCCCGGCGGGCGGGGACGACCCGACCCCGGGGACACCGGCGGGGGACGCCCCGAGCGATCCGGTGAGCCGGCCCGTGTTCGTGGTGTACCTGGCCAAGCAGGGCACCTTCTACCCCTTCGCCCCCCTGCCCGGGGAGAAGCGGGACAACGAGCTCGAGCTCCGCCTGCGCAGCATCGTCGCCGACGACCTGCCCATCGAGGGCGACCTGTCCCGGTGGTTCCCCATCTGGGACCTCCCGGTGGGCTGACCGGGCGACGCCGGGGGCGAGGGCCGCACCCGGGCCGGTCCGGGCGCGCCGTTCACCGGGAGGCGCGGCGGCGCCGGGGCCGGCGCACCCCGGCGCCCCCCATGGCCAGGGGGTCCCAGGCGGGCGGGCCGGCGTCGAGCTCGGCCAGGGCGGCGCACACCACGTCCACGAGGCGTTCCGGGTCGATCGTGCTCGGCGCCGCCGCCACCGGGTGCAGGGCCGGGGTGATGGCCCCGGCCCCGTCGAAGCGCCACCGGGCGCCGCCGCCCTCCATCGCCGTGAGGCGGGCCGCCACGGCCTCGAGGTCGACCCGGGGACGCACGGGCCGGCTCACCAGGCGCACCCACGACTCGTAGCGGTAGCGGAGCTCGAGGTGCGGGCCCGACACCGTGAGCACCCGCAGGCAGGTGGTGGCGGAGTGCACGGCGGCCCGGTGCAGCGGTGCCCCGTCCCACGCCGCCGCGGCCAGCCCGGGGTGGGCCCCCTCCAGGCGCACCACGGCCAGGTCGTGCTCGGGGTGTTCCTCCACCGTGGCCCCGCCGTCGCCCAGCACGGCCACCGCCGCGTCGAAGGCGCGCCACTCCGGTCCCCACAGCTCCTCGTGGCGCTCGGGATCCTCGACCAGGTCGGGGAGGAGGCGCAGC
>DATJOV010000055.1:0-2169 GCA_035506735.1 Acidimicrobiales bacterium
CCGCCGCGGGCGGGCGCCGGGGTCGGCCCCGGACCGGCGCAGGTCCTAAGATCGCCGGCGAGCTGCCGGGCGGCGCCCCCGGGACCGGCCCGGTCTGCGCCGCCGGTCCGGGAGAGACGGGGTCGGAGTGGGAAGGCTGTACAACTCTCTGTTGGTCCTGCTGCTGGTGTTCTCGGCGGCCATGTCCTTCGTGACCCTCGGGGTCTACGCCTCGCAGTGGTGGTGGTCGGTGCTCGGGGTGGCCATCCTGCTCGTCTTCTTCGCCCTCGGAGGGCTCCTCGTGCCCTCCGCCCAGAAGGCGGTGGCTCCGGCCGACCGGGCCTCGGCCTCCGCCGCGCTGCAGGTGCTCGGTGCGCTGTGCGCCTGCGAGTTCTTCATCATGGCCATGGTGAGCTGGGTCGTCGGCAACCGGACGCTGTTCGACAACAACGCGTACCAGGCGTTGGGGCTGCTCCTCTTCCTCGGGCTGCTCGGCGTGGGCATCCAGGGCGTGCTCTTCACCGCCGCCCGGTTCGTCTACGTGCGCAACGAAGCCCGGGTGGCCGCGGCGCACCACGCCGTGGCCTGAGGATCGCCGGCTCCGTCGGCCGAAGGACCCCGGTGACCGATCGACCCCAGGTGGTCGTCGTGGGTCTGGGACCGGGCGGCGAGGACGCCGCCGGTCGACTGGCCGATCACGGGCTCTCGGTGGTGGGCGTCGACGGCCGGCTGGTGGGTGGGGAGTGCCCCTACTGGGGGTGCGTCCCCTCCAAGATGATGATCCGGGCCGCCAACCTCCTGGCCGAGGGGCGCCGCATCCCGGCGATGGCGGGGGCCGCCACCGTCGCGCCCGACTGGGGGCCGGTGGCGCGACGCATCCGGGACGAGGCCACCGACGACTGGAACGACCGGGTGGCGGTGGAGCGCTTCGAGGGCAAGGGCGGCCGCTTCGTGCGGGGCCGGGGCCGCCTGGCCGGCCCGCGGCGCGTCGTGGTGGGCGACGACGTCTACGAGGCGCGGCGCGCCGTGGTGGTGGCCACCGGGGCCGAGCCGTGGGCCCCGCCCATCCCCGGCCTCGACGCCCTGGCCGGGCGGTACTGGACCAACCGCGGCGCCGTCGAGACCGAGACGGTGCCGGCGTCGCTGTTGGTGCTGGGCGGGGGCGCCATCGGCGTCGAGCTCGGACAGACCTTCGCCCGCTTCGGCGCGGCCGTCACCGTGGTCGAGGGAGCGGACCGGGTGGTGGCGGCCGAGGAGCCCGAGGCGAGCGTGCTGGTGGCCGAGGCCCTCGAACGCGACGGGGTGCGGGTGGTGGCGGGGGCCCACGTCAGGGCGGCACGCTGCGAAGGGACCCGCTTCGTCCTCGACGTCGACGGGGTGGGACCGCTCCACGGCGACGCCCTGCTCGTGGCCACCGGCCGCCGTCCCGACCTGGCCGCCATCGGCGCCGCCGCCATCGGCGTCGACGAAGACGCCCGGGCGCTCGAGACCGACGCCACCATGCGCGTCACCGACGGCGTGTGGGCGGTGGGGGACGTCACCGGCGTGGGCGCCTTCACCCACGTGGCCATGTACCAGGCCGGCATCGCCGTCGACGACATCCTGGGGAACGACCCCGTCCCCGCCGACTACCGGGCGCTGCCCCGGGTGACCTTCACCGACCCCGAGGTGGGCTCGGTGGGCCTGAGCGAGGCGGCGGCCCGCGCCCGGGGCCTGACCGTGCGCACGGGGACGGCTTCGATCCCCCGCTCGGCCCGGGGCTGGATCCACAAGGCCGGCAACGAGGGCTTCGTCAAGGTGGTGGAGGACGGCGACCGGGGGGTGCTGGTGGGCGCCACCTCGGCCGGGCCCACCGGGGGCGAGGTGCTCGGCCTGCTCACCTTGGCCGTGCACGCCGCCGTGGCCGTCGAGGACCTGCGTCACATGATCTACGCCTACCCCACCTTCCACCGGGCCGTCGAGGACGCCCTCAGGGACCTCGTCGCGTGACGGCGTGGGCCCCCCGGGGGAGGAACAGCCGGTCGAAGCCCACCGCCCCCAGGATGACGAGGACCACGTCGAGGGGGTCGCGGTAGCGGGTCTGGCCGAAGATGGCGGCGGCCACCACCGCCACCTCGAGCAGGATCACGGCGAAGGGCACGAGCGGGACGCGCCGGCGGCGCAGGTCGACGAGGCCGAGGACGGCCAAGG
>DATJOV010000056.1:0-11028 GCA_035506735.1 Acidimicrobiales bacterium
GTCGTCGAGGGTCGGGGCCGGGGGGAGGCGCACGGCACTGCCGGCGCCGTCAGTGCTTGAAGGCTTCGTAGATGCCGAGGACGGCGGGGCCGGCGATGACGATGAACAAGGCCGGCATGATGCAGAAGACCATGGGGAAGAGCATCTTGACGGGCGCCTTCTGGGCCTGCTCCTGGGCGAACTGGTGGCGCCGCACCCGCATCTCGGCCGCCTGGCTGCGCAGGATCGCCCCCACCGACACCCCGAAGCTGTCGGCCTGCACCAGGGCCAGGATGAACGAGCGCAGCTCGGGGATCTCGGTGCGGGCGTCGAGGGCGTGCAGGGCGTCGGCCCGGCTGGAGCCGGCCCGCATCTCGCCCAGCATGCGGGCGAACTCCTCCGACAGCGGGCCCTGGACCAGGGTCACGGTGCGGGCCAGGGCCTGCTCGAAGCCGAGCCCGGCCTCGACGCTGATGGTGAGCAGGTCCAGCACGTCGGGGAGCTTGCGCCGGATGGCCAGGCGCCGCTCCTCCACCTTGCGGTTGAGCCAGGCGTCGGGGCCGATGGTGCCGGCCAGGCCGATGAAGACCACGGCGGCCAGGAGCGACGTGCCCGACAGCGAGGTGAGGTCCCACACCACCAGCCACAGCACTGGGACCGCCACCACCGCCAGGACGCGGAGCATGAGGAACTGGTCCATCTGCTCGGGCTGGGCCTGGCCCGCCATGACGAGCTTGTGGCGCATCTTCTCCAGGTAGTCCGAGGGCAGGAACCGCTTGGCCAGCCCCAGGGCCCCTTCCCCCAGGGGCCGCAGGATCCGCTCGGCGAAGGGCTCCTTCAGGTCCTCCTCGTGCTTGACCACGGTCGAGGCGTAGTCACCCAGCCGGGCGTGGGCGGCGCGCACGCTGAGGCGCTCGTCCGCCTTCATGGCGGCGGCGTAGGCCAGGAGCGATGCGGTCAGGAAGATGGCGACAGCGGCAAACACGAGCATGTCAGACCTCGATGTTCACGAGCTTGCGCAACCACAGGATGCCGAGGACGGCGAGGACGATGGACCCGTAGAACAGGATCTCGCCGAAGGCGTCGTGGAGCAGGGGTCCCAGGTAGGAGGGGTTCACGCTGTAGACGAAGAGCCCGATGGCGGCGGGCAGCACCGACAGCACGATGGCCCCCAGGCGCCCCTCGGCCGTGAGGGTGCGCGCCTCGCGCCGCAGCCGGGCCCGGGCGTTCATGGTGTCGGCCACGATGTCGAGGAGCTCGGCCAGGTTGCCGCCCACCTCGCGCTGGATCCCGATGGAGGTGACGACCCACTCGAAGTCCTCGCTGTGCACCCGCTGGGCCACCTCGGCCAGGGCCTCCACCAGGGGCCGGCCCAGCCGGGCCTCGGCCACCACGTGGCGGATCTCCTTGCCGATGGGGTCCTCGAGCTGGTGTGACACGGTGTCGAGGCCCTGGATGATGGAGAAGCCCGACCGCAGGGTGGTGCCGAGCAGCTGCAGCATGTCGGGGAGCTGGGCCGTGAAGGCCCGGCTGCGGCGTTCGGCCGCCGCCGCCAGCACCAGCCAGGGGGCCACGGCCAGGCCCACCAGGCCCACCAGGCCCCAGAAGGCGTTGCCGGCCAGGAGGCCGATGGCCCCCCCCAGCACGGCCGCCACCACGTTCACGAAGAGGGCCTCGGCCGGGCGGATGGGCAGGTCGGCCTGGTCGATGAGGCGCTGGGCCAGCTGGAGGAGTCCACGCCGCGAGGCCAGCTCGGCCAGGGTCTCCACCGCCCGCTGCAGGGAGGGGCTCCTGACCAGGTCGCCACCCCCCGGGGCCCCGGCACTGGCCACGGCCGGGTCGGCCACCCGGCCCACCGAGTAGGGGGCCAGGGCCTCGTTGAGCCGGGGGCGCTCGCGCAGGGCGATCGACGCCACGGCCCAGGTGAGGGCGCCGGCGACGGGCAGGACCAGCACGGCGATGAGGACGATCACCGCCGCACCGTCCTGCTGCGGGCGAAGGCCTCGGCCTGGAACAGCTCGGGGTCGAGGGACACCCCCACGTCCTCGAGCTTGTCCATGAAATGCGGCCGGATCCCCATGGACTTGAGCGTGCCCCTGTACTTGCCGGCCTCGTCGATGCCCATGGAGAAGTCGAACATGAAGAGGTCCTGCATGATGATGACCTCGCCCTCCATGTGCTGGACCTCCGACACGTGGGTGACGCGCCGGGTGCCGTCGCGCAGGCGGGTGAGGTGGACGACCATGTCGATGGCCGACGACATCTGCTCCCGCACTACCCGGATGGGGAGGTCGAAGCCGGCCATGAGCGTCATGGTCTCGATGCGCGACAGGGTGTCACGGGGACCGTTGGAGTGGATGGTGGTGATGGAGCCGTCGTGGCCGGTGTTCATGGCCTGGAGCATGTCCAGGGCCTCGCCGCCGCGGCACTCACCCACGATGATGCGGTCGGGGCGCATGCGGAGGCTGTTGCGCACCAGGTCACGGATGGTGATCTCGCCCCGGCCCTCGATGTTGGGGGGGCGCGCCTCGAGCGACACCACGTGCGTCTGGCGCAGCTGGAGCTCCTTGGAGTCCTCGACGGTGACGATCCGTTCGTCGTCGGGGACGAAGGAGGACAGGACGTTGAGCATGGTGGTCTTGCCGGCGTCGGTCCCGCCCGAGACGATGATGTTGAGGCGCCCGACCACGCAGCCCTCGATGAAGCGGGCCAGGGCCGGGGTCAGGGTCATGTTGGCCACCAGGTCCTCGACCTGGAGCGGGTCCTTGGAGAACTTCCGGACGGTGAGGAAGGGCCCGCCGATGGCCAGGGGGTGGATCACGGCGTTGACCCGGGAGCCGTCGGGCAGGCGGGCGTCGACCATGGGGGAGGCCTCGTCCACCCGCCGGGAGACCTCGCCCACGATCTTGTCGATGACCCGGCGCAGGTGGGTCTCGTCGATGAAGCTGGTGGCGGTGCGCTCGATCTTGCCGTGGCGCTCGATGTAGACGTTGCCGGGGCCGTTCACCATGACCTCGGAGACCTCGGGGTCCTCGAGCCAGCGCTGGATGGGGCCGTAGCCGAGGACGTCGTTGGCGATGTCCTCGCCCAGGCGGGCCTTGTCGGCCAGCGACAGGGGGGTGGTCTCGTCGGCCAGGGCCGCCTGGAGGTGGGCGTTGACCCGGGGCCGCAGGTCCTTGGCCGTGAGCCGGCCCTGGGACAGCTCGGGGCCGAGCTCCTCGATGAGGCGCTGGTGCACCCGCACGTGCACGTCTTCGAGCAGCCGGGCCCGGGCCTCCTCGGTGGTGAGGAAGCCGCCCGCTTGGCGGAGGTGCTCGGAAAGCGACATGGACCGGCCCCCTACGAGCTCTGTCGGGCCTGCGCCTGGGCCGGCGCCGGCGTCATGAGGGCATCGGCCAGGGCGTCGATGCTCTTGGCGAACTTGGAACGGGGGGCGCTCGTCACCACCGGGACGCCCCGGTTGACCGACTCGGCCACGAGGATGTCGCTGGGCAGGGCGGTGTCGACCTTGAGCTGCAGGGCCCGCTCGGCGTCGGCCTCGGTGAGCCCCACCCGGGTGTTGGCCCGGTTGAGGAGGAACTTGACCCGGGAGAAGGGGATGCCGAGCACCCGCATGGTCTGGAGCCCCACCCGGGCGCTCTTGAGGCTCATCACGTCCAGCCCGGCCAGGACGAGGATCTCGTCGGCCGCCTCCAGGGCGGCCAGGGTGACCTCGGAGAAGTTGGCCGAGGTGTCCACCACGACATAGGCGCAGCGCTCGCGCAGGACGGCCAGCACCCGGGTGAGGTCCCCCCGCCCGATCTGGTCGGCCGAGCTGGGCTCGGTGGGGGCGGCCAGCACGAGCAGCCCGCTCGGGGGGTGGCGCAGGAGGAGCGTCTCGAGCATGGTGCCGTCGAGGCGCTCCCCGGCCTGGGCCGCCTCGGCGATGGTGTGGGTGGGCTGGAGCTGGAGCATGAGGGCCACGTCGCCGAACTGGAGGTCGGCGTCGACCAGGACCACGGGCTGGATGGTGCGCTTGGCCAGGGCCACGGCCAGGTTGGTGGCCACCACCGACTTGCCCGCCCCTCCCTTGGTGCAGAAGACGGTGACGATCTTCCCCGGCGAGGAGGCGCTCGGGGCCCGGTCGGTGGGACCGGGCTCGGGGCCGCGCACCGCCGCCACCCGGGCCGCGGCCCGGTTGATGGCGTCGAGGAACTCGGCGTCCTCGGCCGACACCCCCACCACGTCGCTCACCCCGGCCCGCAGGGCCTTGTGCAGGACCTCGGCCGTCAGCTCGTAGACGACCATGACCACCGCGCAGCGGGGCCGGAAGGCCACGAAGCCGGCCACCCGGCCGATGACCTCCTCCGGGCTCTCCGAGGGCCCGAAGATGACCACGCCGGAGCGGGTCGGGTCGGCGGCGTCGGTGAACTCGGCCAGGGTGTCGTAGCGGGCCACCTCGTGCTCGAGGTCCCGCACGTGCTCGGCCAGGACGTCGCGGACCACCTCGTCGGGGTCGACGACGCTGATCACCACGTCGCCACCGACGGCCGGGGTCGCTGCCAGTGCGTCGGTCATCGATCAGCTCGACTTCTGCGGGCCGTTGAGGATGTTCGACGGGGTCACCGAGGGGATCGACACCACCGGGTTGCCGGGCGGGGTGAGGAGCTCGTAGATGCCCATGGACTGCTGCTCGGCCAGGGCGATGCGGGCCGCGTCCTGCGGGGTCACGGCGAAGGTCACCAGACCGCTCGAATTGGTCGAGGTCGACGCCGTCTCGGTGGCGCTCTGGGCCGCCGTGTTGGTGTTGGCCGTGGTGGCCTGGCCGATGGCCAGGATGGGCACGTTCTGGAGGAGCGAGCTCTCGGTGTTGTTGTCGGTGATGAGGAGGTCGACCTTGTCGCCGGGGACGGGCAGGTTGGCCACGCCGTGGGGCTGGTCGACGGAGATGGAGATGGCCACGTCACCGGTCGGGATGATCTGGGAGAAGGTGCTGGCGGCGGCGTTGGCGCTCACGAACATCGAGGACACCACCACCTGGCCCACCGAGAAGGGGGCCTCGGCCTCCTTGCCCTGGATGCTGTCGAGGTCGGTGACGGCCTGGGAGGGGCGGAACTCGGCCGGGACCTTGCGCTGGGCGATGTAGCCCCCGCTCACCGCCGCCGCCCCCGACAGCTCGCGGGGGATGGGCTTGGTGACCACGTAGGCGGGCACCAGGGTGGCGTTGTGGTAGGCGCGCTGCTGGGCGCCGTTCAGAAAGACGTAGCTCAGGACCGAGGCCACGATCCCCACGGCCACGGCGGCGGCGACCACGACCGTCCGCTTGGGTGTCATCGATGTCCCCCCTCTACGCGCAGCGGCGCCCGTGCTCGGGCGGGGATCCGGGGAAGGGGTCCCCGGTCGTAGGGCGCTGCGATTGATTGGTGATGGCCAGTGTGCGCGACGCCGCCGGCGTTGACAACGGCGCACGGGGCAAATGAGTCGCAGGTCCTACCGGAGATCTCCGGCCCGGCCCGGTGCCGGTGCCCGGGCCCGGCCGGTGGCCCTTTTGGGTCGACCGACCTATGGCCACTGCGGTGGCGCGACCCCGATACTGCTCCGAGGGCCCCCCGGCGCGTCATGCCGGAGGGCCGGTTCCCGTGGGGGCCGCCGGGACGTCGTCACCGGCCGCTCCACGGTGCCGACAAGGACAGAGACGGAGAAGATGGTGCCCAGCCGGAGCCTCGTCGTGCTCGTCGCCGCCACGCTGGCCGTGGTGGCGGGCGTGACCGCGTACGGCGCCCTCCACTCGGCCCAGCAGAAGGTCTTCCGCCACCAGCGCGTGGCCACCGTCTACGTGGTGCGGGCCACCGTGCCCCGGGCCGAGTCCGCCGCCGACGCCGCCGCCCAGGGCCTCATCGTGCCGAGCCCCATGCCCGCCCGCTACGTCCCCACCGACGCCGTGCGCACCCTCTCGACCATCGACACCGACGTGGCCGGGGCCGAGCTCGCCACCGGGGAGGTGGTGGTCCGGGGGATGTTCGTCTCGGCCACCGACAACCCCGGGGCGGCGGCGCAGTCCCTGCCCGCCGGCGACGTGGCCGTGTCGGTGTCGGTGTCGCCCTCGGAGGCGGTGGCCGGGATGATCGAGCCCGGCGACACCGTCGACGTCCTCCTCGACCTCCACGGGGGGACCGAGACCGATCTCTACCCCTCGGTGCCCGTGCTGGCCGTGGGCCAGACCCTGGTGCCGCCCCCGGGGGCGGCCCCCTCGTCGCCGGCCGGCGCCACCCCCACCTTCAACGACCTCGTCACCTTCGCCGTGCCGCCCGCCGTGGCCGCCCACATCCCCCCCGCCCGCAGCGGGGCCGGGGGCGTGACCCAGGGCCTCTACCTGGCCCTGGACCGCTCCGGCACCGTGCCCTCGACCGGCCCCGGCCTGGCCCTGCCCGGCTCCAGCCTCATCCCCGGGTTCGGCACCACCACCACCACGACCACCACCACCCCGGACCGCTCCTCGGGCGGCGAGGACGACGACGTCGGGCCCAACGGTGAGCTCGAGCCCTGACCCCCGCCGCCCCACCGGGCCGCGCCCACGCCGGTGGCGCCGGGACGAGTCGGGCGTGGCGCTCGTGGAGTTCGCCCTGGTCCTGCCGGTGGTGGCCCTCCTCATGGGGGCGGCCTTCACGGGCTGGAACGGGATGCAGCTCTCGGTGCGCCTCACCAGCGCGGCCCGGGCCGGGGCCATCCAGGCCGCCGCCGACCTCGGCGCCGACCAGAACGGGGTGGCCGACGCCCTCATCACCGGCGCCCAGCAGCAGTCGGCCTGGGACGACGCCACCCAGGCCGTGAACAACGAGGAGGGGACGACCGGGGTGTACCAGGACACCGATCCCGGTGGCGCCGACTACGTGGCCATGGCGCTCGAGAGCCAGGCCGTGCCCGGCTCGGGCGGCACCATCACCCTCAACGTGGTGAAGATCACCATCTCCGACACGGCGGTGACCCTGGTGCCCGTGGTGGGCAACCTGGCCGTCAACACCACGGCCACGGCGAGGTACTCGTGAGCGCCCCCGCCCCCCTCCGCCTGGCCCGGTCCCTGGGGCGCGCCCTGCGCCGGCGCTCGCGCCGCGGCGGGGGCGGCGAGGACGGGGTCATCCTCGTCCTCTTCACCATCGCCATGGTGGTCCTGGTGGGCATCACCGCCATCGCCGTGGACGGCAGCTTCGGCTTCGTCCAGAACCGCCGGGCCCAGAACGCCACCGACCTGGCCGCCTTCGCCGCCTCGCAGCAGCTGCAGGGCTCGCTGTACTGCACCGGCACCACGAGCCCCTCGACGGCCGACATCGAGGGCATCGTGCAGCGGCTGGTGGACGACAACGACCCGGGGGTCGGCACCAACTGGACGGCCCAGTTCCTCTACGCCAACGGTCAGGCCATCCCCGGCGCCACCTTCTCGCCCACCGACGACGGGTCGTCCCCGCCGCCGGGCGCGTGCGGGGTGAGCCTGAGCGCGGCGCCGGTGTGGTCACCCTTCTTCGCCGGCATCTTCGGGGTGCACACCCTGAAGGGCTACGCCTCGGGGTCCGTGGCCGAGAAGCCGAGCGGCTCGCCCATCGGCATCGTGGCCCTCAACAAGGTGGGGCCCCACGAGGTCCTGGGGGGCGGCACGGGCGACTTCGTCGTGTCGGGCAACATCTTCCTCAACACCGACGTCAACCAGCAGCCCTGGTCCGAGATCGCCAACGGCTACGAGTACGACGACGCCGTGGACGCCAAGGCCGACAGCGACCTGTTCGTGTACGGGACCGTCTTCAGCCAGGGCAGCTTCAAGGGCAACGACCTGTGGCCCCTCGACCACTGCTTCGTGGGGGCGGGCATCCAGGCCGGCGGCCCGGGCGGCCCCACCTACCAGGGCGGCTCGCCCCAGTCCGCCCCCCCCTCGCAGGCCCCGGCCTGCACCGAGGGCTCGGTGACGGTGGCCTACGACCAGATCAGCGCCACCGCCTCCCAGATCGACGACCCCCTGCAGTCGGCCGGAGCACCGCCCAACCCGCTCAGCTCCTCCACCGACATCGCCTGCCCCGGCCTGCCCACCTACACCTACGGGGCGGGCACGGTCACCTCCCAGACCCAGTTCCTCAAGCCCGGCATCTACACCTCGCCCGTCGACATCACGAGCGCCGTGACCTTCGAGGACTGCTCGGCCTACGCCAACGAGCCCGCCTACCCCGGGATCTACCGCTTCGAGGACGGCCTGTGGATCGACGCCCCCGCCGGCGGCACGGTGTCGGGGAGCAACGTGGTGATCGCCACCGGGGCGCCCTACGCCACCCCCGGCAACACCTCGGGCGCCACCGGCAACGGGGCGCCGTGCCTGCCCGCCGGGGTGGACGCCGCCTCGGTCAACGGGGGGGAGTCCGAGACGCCGTCGAGCGGCGCCACGGCCTGCCCCGGGACCGCCGGCCCCACCGAGTACGGGGTCACCGCCTACACCGACTCACCCATCGCCGTGGACCCCTCGCTCGAGGGGACGGGCACCAATTTCTCGCTCGAGATCGGCGGGCAGGGAGCGGTGAACCTGACCGGTCCCACCACCGGGCCCTACGCCGGCACCGACGGCTCGCCCGGCCTCGTGCTGTACCAGGACCCCGACACCCAGGCCAACTACGGCTTCGACGCCGAGGCCGGGGATTCGGCCGCCATCGACATCACCGGGGTGGTGTACAACGCCTCGCTCACCGACTACGGGGCCAGTGCCCCCCTCGACTACTGGGACGGCCAGGGCGGCGGTGTGCCCTTCTACGCCGGGGGGACCCTGCAGACCGGCTACGGCACGGGCTGGACGGGGACCAACGCCCCGGCGCCCTCGAGCGGCTCGGTGACCATCACCGGGACCACCATCGTCGACGACTTCAACACCGACGGGAACACCGGCATCACCATCTACGGCGAGCCCTACCAGCTGCCCGGGGCGGGCAAGCTGTCGCTCATCGGATGACGGGCCGGCACCCGCGGGGGCGGGACGTGCGCGGCACGGCGGGGGCCGGGCGCCGCCGTGCCCGGCCCGGCGACGAGGGCGGGGCCACCATGGTGGAGTTCGCCCTGGTGGCGCCCATCGCCTTCATGCTCATCTTCGGCATCATCGCCGGCTGCTACCTCGCCTACCAGAACTCCGCCCTCCACGACGGGGCCACGGCCGGGGCCCGCGAGGCCTCCATCGAGACCTCCCTGGTCACGGCCGGCAACGGCCAGTTCTGCGAGTCGGGCAAGCCCGAGTCCATCGAGAAGACGGTGGCCGACGCCGCCCCGCTCTTGACGGTGAACCCCGCCCCCCTGTGCTCCTCGTCGGCCGACCCCACCGAGCTGACCCAGACCCCCACCGTGCCCGGTGACGTGAACATCGTGGTCACGTGCGCCAACACCTGTGCCGCCCCCAGCGCCACCCGGGTCTCGCTCACCTACTCGACCAAGGGCCTGGTGGCGCCCCTCGGATTCACCTACGCCATGTCGGCCACGAGCGAGGTCCCCGTCCTCAGCCCCTGACCCCGGCCGCGCCGGCGCCGTGGCGGGCCGAGGGGTGGCGGGCAGTGTCGTCGTCGGCGGGCCCACGGCGGCGGTGGTCGGGACGGCGACGCCCTGGGGCCGGCGGGGGCCGCCCGGCGGCGAGCTCGGCCCGCAGCCACCCCACCGTCCCGGCCACGAGCAGGACGTCGCGGGCGAAGTACACCAGGGTGAGGCTCACGGCGTAGGTGGTCCCGGGCAGGTGGGCCACGCCCGCCCCGGCCGCGGCGTAGGGGAACACCACCAGGTTGGCGGCGGCGGCGAGCAGCCACGCCGGGCGCAGCCGGTAGAGGGCCCACAGGGGCATGAGCCACATGACGTACTGCACCGAGAGCACCTTGCCCCCCAGCACGGCCAGGGTCAGGGTGAGGAGGCAGGCGGCCTCGAGGGTGAGCCGCCCCCGGGCCTGGGCCCACCACGTGGCGACGGCCCCGGCCGCGGCGGCCAGGGCGAAGACGTCCCCCAGGACGGGGGCGAGGCCGCTCACCACGTTGGAGGAGTGGTAGCTCACCACCCAGGACGTGCCCCCCGGGTCGAGGAGGACCGACAGCCCGGCGCTCAGGCTGCCGATCTCGGTGGGCCGGTGCAGGTAGTAGTGCAGCACGGTCAGCACCGCCCCCCGGTCGAGGACCAGGGGGAGGGCGCCCACCGCCACGGCCGTGGCGACGATCCACCACAGGCGCCGCAGTGGGGGCCGTCCCGAGGCGCGCCATTCGGCCACCACCAGCACCGGCCACAGGGCGGCGGGGAAGAGCTTGAGGGCGCAGCCCAGGGCGCTCCACGTCCAGGCGGCGCCGAAGCGCCCGGCCCGGGCCGAGCGCACGGCCAGGAACGCGGCGGCCACGGGGAAGAGGTCGTAGCGCCCGGCCAGCACCATGACGGCGCCGAGGGTGAGGTAGACGAGGAGCCGGCGCGCCCCCTCGGTGCTCCAACCGGCGGCGTCCTCGACCGTCCCGCGACCGACGCCTTCGGCCCCCGCGGTGGTGGCGGTGGCGCCGGTCCCGTACACGTGCACCAGCACCAGCAGGGCCACCGCCGTCACCACGGCGAAGCCCCAGGCGTAGGGGAGGGGGAGGGCCAGAGGGAGGAGGAACAGGGCCAGGGCCGGGGCGGGGTACTCGTCGGGCAGGCGGTGCAGGAGCGGGGGGCGCAGCGCGGCGTGGGCGTACCGGGCGTACTCGTGGACGTCGAAGGGGTGGAGGTAGCCGACCGACGCCACGGCGGCCAGGGCCCACAGGACGGCGGCCGGGAGGACCACGGGCCGCCACCGCTCGAGGCGCGCTGCGACGGCGGCCCGCCCGCTGGCCCGCCGCGGCCCGCCGTCGCCCCGACCCGGAGCGGGCCCCGCCGTCACGTCGTGCACCCCGTGCCGGGCCGGTAGAAGGGGGCCACCGGGAGGGGTGCGGGCCCGAGGATCCCGGCCACCGGGCCCCGGGCGTCGGGCTGGCCCGGCTCGCACAGGTCGGCCACCTCGCCCTGGAACACCGGTGAGGGCCCGAACAGGGTGCCGGGGCCGTGGTCGAGCAC
>DATJOV010000057.1:0-3020 GCA_035506735.1 Acidimicrobiales bacterium
GCAGTAGTCGGCCACGTCGTAGCCCCAGTCGGCGTTGGGCGAGGGCCCCACGGGCGAGAGCCACAGGGCGTCCACCCCCAGCCAGGCCAGGTGGTCGAGGTGGCGCCGCACCCCCTCGAGGTCGCCCACGCCGTCGCCGTCGCTGTCGGCGAAGGAGCGCAGGTACACCTGGTACAGCACGCCCCGGTGCCACCACGGCTCGGTCCCCGGCGCCCCCAGCGGTGCCTGCTCCACCGTCTCCCCCTCGTGCCGCCCTCGTGGTGCGGGCCCGACGTCGCCGCCCGCCCCGCGCCGCTGTCTAGCGGGTGAGGGCGCTGGCTGTCGCCCCGGGCAGCTCGCACGCCCGCCAGCAGTACCAGGCCGCCACCGAACGATAGGGGCGGAAGGGGTCGCCCAGCGGGTCCAGGGCCTTGGGCTCGGGCATGGGCACGCCGTAGGCCACCCCGTAGCCGCGCCGCACCCCCAGGTCCCCCACCGGCCACACGTCGAGGCGCCGCAGCTGGAAGAGGAGGAACATCTCCGCCGTCCAGCGCCCGATGCCCCGCACCGAGACGAGGCGGTCGACGACCTCCTCGTCGTCCTCGCGGGCGAGGCCGGCCGGGTCGAGCACCACGGTGCCGTCGAGCACCTTGCCGGCGAGGTCGGTGACCGAGGCCGCCTTGTTGGCCGACAGCCCGGCACCCCGCAGGTCCTCGGGCGCCAGGGCCAGCACGGCCCGGGGCGAGACCTCGCCCAGGGCGGCCACCAGGCGACCGTGGATGGTGGCGGCGGCCTTGCCGGCCAGCTGCTGGTAGACGATGGAGCGCACCAGGGCGGCGAAGTGCGAGTCCAGGCGGGGGCCCAGGCGGGGCGGCCCGAACGACGCCATGAGGCCGGCCATCACCGGGTCGCGCTCGGCCAGGAGGCGGGCGGCGGCGGGGAAGGTGCGGGCCCGGCGGCCCGGGGCGGGAGCGGTCACAGCCCGATAGGTTGCCACCATCGCCACCCAGTTCTGCACGGCGTGCGGCCGTCCCGGTGACCTGTGCCCGGGGTGCGGGCGCGCCCTCGACCCGCCCCGCTTCTGCCCGGAGTGCGGCCGGCGCATGGCCGTCACCGTCACCCCGGGCGGCTACCGGGCCCGGTGCGCCGACCACGGGACGACCACCGCCTGAGCCCCGCCCGGGCCGGGCCGGCGGCGGCCGTGGGACAATGCGGGCCATGGACCGCATCGGCGTCGTCGACACCACCTTCGCCCGCTACGACATGGGGGCCGAGGCCGTGGACGAGCTGGAGGGCTGCCCCGGCCACGGCGAGCGCTTCGAGGTGCTGCGCCGCACCGTGCCCGGCTTCAAGGACCTGGGCGTGGCGTGCAAGAAGCTCGTGGAGGAACAGGGCTGTCGCATCGTGGTGGCCCTGGGCATGCCTGGGCGGGCCGCCATCGACCAGGTGTGCGCCCACGAGGCCTCCCAGGGGATCATGCTGGCCCAGCTGCTCACCAACACCCACGTCCTCGAGGTCTTCGTCCACGAGAACGAGGAGGACGACCCCGAGCGCCTGGCGGCGGTGTGCGTGGACCGGGCCCGCAAGCACGCCCGCAACGCCTACTGGATGCTGTACGAGCCCGAGCAGCTCGCCCGCCGGGCCGGACGGGGCATCCGCCAGGGCTACGGCGACGCCGGCCCCCTCCTGGCCCCGGCCTCGGGGGCCCCGGCGTCCTGACGGACCGCCCCTGGCGCCGGGCTCACCCCAGGCCCATGCCCAGGTCCATCCCGGGGGCGAGGTCCCGCCTCCGGCGGGGGCCGGGAACCGACAGGCCCCGGCGGGCCAGCAGGGTCCCGAGGTCCTGTCCCACCTCGGGACCGTCCACCACGTGGCGGCGCTCCCCCACCCCCGTGCCCGGGCCTCGCCCGGCGTGGGCCTCGACGGCCGGCCACGACGCCATCAGGCCGTCGGCGGCGGCCTCGACCCGGGCCGCCGGGGCCCCGGCGGTGGCCAGGGTGCAGGCCTGGCGCACCACGTCGCGCCGGGTGACGGTGCCGCCCCGCCGGGCCAGCCCCGCCGCCACGGCCGTCACGCCGTCCCCGGGCCATCCCGGCTCGGCCCTCGCCACCCGGTCCAGCACGCCCTCCAGCCGGGCCGGGCTCAGCCCCGCCGCCCGGGCCCGCCGCGCCCACCCGGGGCGGAGCTCGTCGGCCGACCGGGTGGGGTCACGATCGGGCCGGGTGGCGTGGCCGGCGATGGCGTTGGCCCGCGGCCCCTCCAGGCCCCGCTGGGCCAGGTGGGCGGCGATGGCGGCGCTCCGGCGGGAGAAGGCGGCCCGCACCTCGGGCCCGATCCCGGCCACGTCGGCCCGGCCCCGGCGCAGCGGGCCCCAGCCCACCCCGAGACGGCTGGTGAGCTCGTGGCGCAATTGCACGTGGTACAGGGCGTCGGCCGCCCCGGCGTGGGCGTACACCCCCCGGCCGTCGAGGGCGGAGTAGCGCCCCTGGCGGTCCCGTCCCAGGTTGGCCAGGACCACGTGGGTGTGGAGGTGGGGATCGAGGGCCCGGCTGGTGCGATGGACGAAGCCGGCCCCGGCCACCGCCTCGACCTCGACCGGGACCGGCACCCCGTCGTGGCGGCGCCGCACGGCCAGGGCCCGACGCTCCACGTAGTCCAGGGCCGCCCCCACCGCCGTGTCGTGGGCGGCGCGCACCTCGGTCGCCACCTCGGGAGGACCGAGCGCCTCGAGGAGGCTCACCGACTTGGGGGCGCAGAAGCTCAGGTCGAAGCCGGCCACGGTGACGCGGTCGTGGCTGGGGCCCAGCCGCCCGCCGCCGCCGGGGTCGTCCCCCCGGAGCAGGGCCCCCAGGGCGTCGCCGTCGACGGTGCCCTCGAGCCCGAAGGCGCCCGAGCCCCGGCCCACCCAGCGGCCGGCCGCCTCGACCCCGGTGCCGCCCGGGCCCGCCGCCACCTCCAGGTAGTAGTCGTGGCCGCCCCTGCCCAGTTTGGCCACCCGCAGCACCGCCGCTCCGCCGGGCCGACCGGCACGGTGCCGGGCG
>DATJOV010000058.1:0-7221 GCA_035506735.1 Acidimicrobiales bacterium
CATGGAAAGCAGATCGCCTTCCCCGAGTGGGGCCTGGCCATCCGCAGCGACGGTCACGGGCTCGGGGACGACCCCTACTTCGTGACGCAGTTCGCGGCGTGGATCTCCCAGGAGAACGTGGCGTTCACCTGCTACTTCGACTTCGACACCCCAGACCAGAGCGACGACATCCTGGACGGGAGCTTCCCCGACGCCCTGGCCGCCTTCACCGCCACCTTCGGGTCCACCGGCGGTGGGGCGCCCCCCACCACGCCCCCCCCGGCGTCGACCTCGACCACCGCCCCCGTGACCACCACCACGGCGGCACCCCCACCGACGACCACGACCACCACCACGCCACCCTCGGTCAGCGGCCCCCCCCACGTCATGGTGGTGATGATGGAGAACCAGGGGTACGACCAGATCGTCGGCAACGCCGCCATGCCCTACACCGACGGCCTCGCCTCGAGCGGGGGCCTCGCCACCGACAGCTACGCCACGGCACACCCTTCGCTCCCCAACTACCTGACCCTGGTGAGCGGCTCGACCCAGGGGGTCACCGACGACGAGTCCCCACCCGACCCGCTCTTCACCGGACCCACGCTGGCCAACCAGCTCCAGGCGGCCGGGATCAGCGAAGGCCTGTACGCCGAGGACCTGCCGTCCGACCCCACTGCCGATGCCACCGACTACTACGTCCACCACGACCCGTGGGAGTACTTCGCCGACCAACCGACCGTCCAGGACGCCGCCGGTCTGCTCGGCGCGCTCGACAGCGCCAGCCCTCCCGACTTCGTGTGGGTCACGCCCAACCCGACCGACGACGGGGACGGGGAGTCGACCGAATCCGCATCGATCGCCGGGGAGGAGGCCTACCTGTCCAGCTTCATCCCCGCCGTCCAAGCCACGAGCTGGTACCGCCAGGGGGGTCGGATCGTGATCGAGTGGGACGAGGCGCTCGACAGCGACTCGTCGGGGATCGACGGGGGCAGTGGGGGCCACGTGCCCACCATCGTGGTCAGCTCGGCCCTGCAGGCGCGCCCCCAACAGGACTCGGCCCCCGTCGACACGGTGGGCATCCTCGACTCCCTAGAAGACGTGTACGGGCTCCCCCATCTTGGCGGGTCGGCCGCCGACGGCACCATCGATGCCCTCCTCGAGGCAGGAGGACCGGCCACCACGACCACGACGACCACGACGACCACCACAACGGTGACGGCCCCACCGACGACGACGCCGCCCACGACGGTACCGCCCACCACCACGGTGCCGCACCCGACCACGACCACGACCACCGTCCCACCCACGACGGCGCCACCCACGACGGCGCCACCCACGACGACACCGCCCACGACGACACCGCCGACCACCACGCCGACGACACCGCCGACCACGACCACCACCGCCCCGACGCCGCCCACGACCACACCCAGTCCCCCGCCCACGGGGACCACACCCAGCTCCATCTCGTTCAGCCAGACCCCGGACCCGACGAGCCCGGCCCAGCTCTTGAGCTGGACCGTGGCGCCCGAACCGGCCGGGGGGACCCTGTCGTTCTCCGTCGACGGTTGGGGCGGTCAGCTCCCCGTCCCGAGCGATGGCGTCGTCACCCTGGCCCTCTTCCTCACCCCTGGCAGCCACGACGTCGAGGCCAGCTATTCCGGCGACGCCGCGCTCGCACCCAGCACGCTGTCGGCGACGTTCACGGCGGGTCGCCCCCTGAGCGCGCTCACGGTGGGGCCCCCGACGGCCGCCGGCCCCGACAACGCCTTCCGGCTCCAGGCCACCCTGACGGCAGGAGGGGTGCCGATCCCCGACGCCCTCGTGAGCTTCGAGACGGGCGGGACCGCCCTGTGCTCGGGCACCACCGACGCCACCGGGGTGGCCACGTGCGTCGTCACCGAGGGGGACGCCGACACCTACGGGCTGGCCACGGGGAGCGTGACGGCGGGCTACGGCGGCGATGCCGACGCGACTCCGGCCGTGGCGGCGTCGCCGATCAGCGAGGCCGTGACGGCCGACGACATCGCCCATATGGCGTGGAGCGGCTCGACCGGAGGCCTGGGCAGCGGTGACGACGCCTCAGACGCCCAGACCGTCATGATCATCAGGAGGCTGCGCGCTCTTGTGGGCCAAGCCCAGGCCGGCGAATCCGCCCAGGGGGCCCCGGGACAGTGGCGGCAGGGGACCCTGTCGGGTGGCTGGCGCCACGGTGCTGATCCCGCCGACCCGGCCACGCCGTGGTGGGCCGGTGGGTCGGCCCTCGGGGCGGGCCAGCATCACGCCGTGACAGAGGTGGCCGACGTGGCACCCCCCGTTCCCCTCCGGCCCCCGGCCGGAGGGGGCCGAGCCACCCTCGCCTGGGTCCTGGCCCTGTCCCTGGCCGGCAGCGTCACCGTGGCGGCGTCGGTGATCCGCTTCCGCTTGGGCCGTCGGCCGCAGCCCTGACCCCCGTCCGCCGGCGCGCCCGTCCGCATCGCCCGGGGCCCGTCGGGGACGGTTCGAGACGGCGAGGCGGGTATCCGGCAACAACCACCCCGGATTGGTCCGTCCCCGCCTCGCCGCCTCGACGCCCGGTCGGGGTCACCGCCGAGCGGCCAGGACGGTAGTCCGGATGGCGGCTGGCCACTATGCACGAAACGGCGAATTCTCCGTAGCAGAGTTGTCACCGCTGCGTCGCGAGCCGTTCACGGTTCCCGGGAGTGTCGTCAAGATTTCACCGGCGGTTGGTTGCTGTTGACCGGGCCCGGCGGGCATCCTGCGTGTACCTGAACGGTGCCGCGGGCTGGCGCGGCCGGCGGCGCCATTCTCAGGTGCAAGGGGGGGTAGGCGCTTCTGCGTCGCGTCCGAATCCGACACGCCCCGGGTTCGGACGCGCCCGTCCAGGGGTGGTCGAGGGTGCCATCCCGCCCCGGCGTCACGGCCGGGGCGCAGGCAGCCGTGCCGAGTAGATGGAGTACCCGTCGACGTGACGGGCCACCACCGTGGCGATCACGGTGGCGGCGATCATCGGGACCATGATCGAGAACCCGCTGTGGGTGAGCTCGAGGACGAGCACCAGGCCCGCCAGGGGCGCCTGCATCGATGCGCCGATGGTGGCCGAGGCACCGATCATGGCGAAGGCACCCACCGGACCCCCGCCCCACAGGTGTGACCACGCCAGGCCCAGGAACCCTCCCAGGGCGGCGCCCGTGCTGAGCGTGGGCGTGAAGAGCCCTCCCGAGGCACCGCTCTGGAGGCACAGGGCCGTGACCAGGGGCTTGAGGGCGGCCAGGGCCAGGAGGAGGAGAAGCGTCCCGTGGCCCACGAAGACGTCGTGGGCCAGGTCCTTGCCGTTGCCGAAGAGCTGCGGGTACCGGAACCCGATCACCCCCAGCACGGAGAAGGCGAGCAGCGGTGCCACCGTCGTGGCGGCACCGGTCACGCGGTGGTGCGAGACCCACCCGATGAGGCGGATGTAGGCCGAGGCCGCCAACCCGAAGAGCGGCCCCCCCACCAGGGCGAAGGCCATCACCGTGCCCGAGAAGTGGTAGGTGGGGACGCCGGCGTAGGTGGCAGAGGTCGGCAGGTAGATCCAGGCCGTCGCCGTGGCGATCATCGAACAGGCCAATGGGGGCAGGACGGTGGGCAGGGTCAACGACCCCAGCATCACCTCGACGGTGTAGAGCGCCCCCCCGAGCGGGACGTTGTACACCGCCCCCAAGCCGGCGCCCGCCCCGCACGCCACCAGCAGACGCCGCTGCTCGGTGCTGAGCCCGAACCGGCCCGCCAGGACGCTGCCCGAGGCCGCCCCCATCACCCTGGGGGCCTGCTCACGGCCCAGCGACGCCCCCATGCCGACGACGATCTCCGACAGGATCCCCGTGCCCAGGCAGCGTCGGACGGACAGACGGGCCTTGCCCCGCCATACCTCGTCGTCCACGTCGGCGCTCTCGCCCGGCGTGGCCCGCCGCAGCAGGTACCACAGGGGTCCGGCGACCGCCCCCGCCACGACCAGGGGGACGATGCGGCGCACGTCACCGACGCGTTCGACGGCGTGCTCGAAGTCCCCGGCGTGGTAGCCGAAGGTGGCGTGCTGCACGGCGAAGAGGAAGGCCATGAGCCCGGCGCCGAGCAGGCCCGAGGCCACCCCGGTGAGCACCAGGGCCACCCAGAACCGCCCGGTCAGGGCGGCAGGGCCGTCACCGGCGGCATTGGGCTGCTCCGTTGCCCCCCGGCCCGAGGGCATGCGCCGGCGCACGAGCGGCTGGGGCGTCCGGACCCGCTCGCTCGGGATCTCCGAGGGGTCGCCGCTCTCACCGCCCCACCAGCCCGACCGGCTCATCGCCCCCCCGGAACGAGGGCGGGGCGACGCAGCCACGGTGTGCCGTCCCCGGCAGGCCGGGCCGGCCCGGCCTCGGTGACGGGGACGGGGGGGTCGATCACCGGCACGAGCCGACCTTAGGCGCGCCCCGACGTGTCACGACAGCTTCCCGTGGCGCCGGGCGCCCGGGCCCGGCGACTCAGGTCACGGTCAGGGTGAAGGCCTGGGTCGTCACGTGCTTGGTCTTGCCCTTGCCGAAGGTGGCGGTGAACGTGAGGTGGAACACCCCGCTCTTCTTGGGCGGGCCCGACAGGGTGGCCGAGTTGTCGTCGTGGTCGATGAAGTGCACGCCCTTCGGGAGGGTCCCCTTGCGCTTGATCTTGGCGTCCGGCGTCCCGTAGGTCCGCACCGTGAAGGCGAACGACGACGCCCCGACCGAGGTGGTGGTGGAGGCGGCGGTGGTGAAGGTGTAGGCGGCGGGCGGCCCGACGTTCACGCACTCGCTGCTGTCGGGCGTCCCCGACACGTTGTCGGAGGACCCCGTGTAGTTCGAGCTGGCGGCGGGGACGTAGACGGCGGCGAAGCAGTAGACACCCTGCGCCGTCGGCGTGATGGCCGAAGATCGGGCCGTGGCGGCGTCCTGGCCACTCGCCGCCAGCGCCGGCGTGCCGGCCCGCACCGTGGTCGACGTGCACAGCGCCGCCGCCGACCCCGGTCCGCACACGTAGAAGTCGACGTTTCCCGTGGGCGCGTCCCCGACCGTGTTGCCGGTGACGGTCACGGTGTCGGTGACGGTGTCCGATGGCCCGAGCGAGACGTGGGCGGAGGAGACGGCGCTGGCCGTGGAGGAGGGGGCGGCGGTGACGAGGACGCATTCGTCGGTGTCGAGGTTGGAGGAATCCGTGTTGTCGGACGACCCGGCGTAGTTGGCGTCACCCCCGTACACGGCCGAGAAGCACCACGTGCCCACGTCGGGGGGCAGGAACGAAGCCGAGGTGGCGCTGGAGCTGTCCCCCGCCCCGGGCAGGAGCATCTCGCCCGTGTCCTCGGGCGTCCCGGTGGGGGCGCACGGCCCCGGGGCGAAGGAGGATCCGGAGCCGGTGAGGCAGGCGTAGAAGGCCACGCTCCCGGTGGGGGCCCCGGCCACCACGCCACCGCCGACCGTCACGTCGTCGCTGATGGCGCCCGAGGGCCCCAGGACCACCTCGGCCGACGACACGATGCTCTCCGTGGAGGAGGAGGCGTCGGTCACGAGCAGGCACTCGTTGGGGTCAACGTTGGTGCTCGAGGTGTTGTCGGACGAGCCCGTGTAGACGCCGCTGCTCGTGTACACCGAGGAGAAGCACCACGTGCCCGCCCCCGTCGGGGTGAGGCTCCCCGAGGTGGCGGTGGCGGTGTCGTCGGCGCCCGCCGTGACGTGGGCACTGTCGAGCTCGTTCCCGGCGGTGGCGGCGCAGGGCCCGGGCGCGAGCGTCTGGCTGGTGGCCGTCTGGCAGGCGTAGAAGGTCACCGTCCCGGTGGGGCTGCCGTTGGTGGCGCTGCCCGTGACGGTGGCGGTGTCGGTCACCGAGGCCTCGGGTCCGAGGACCAGCGTGCCGGTGCTCGGCACCGTGGACGTGAAGGTGGCCGTGGGCGAGGTCGAGACCACGGGGAAGGACTGCTGGACCTGGGGGGCGGGCTGGTAGGTGGTGTTGCCGGCCTGGTTGGCGTCGATCACGCACGTCCCCACGGCCTCGAGGGTGACCACCCCGGAGCCGATCGAACAGACCGAGGTGGCCGTGGCGTCGACGGTGAGGGTGACGGGCAGCCCGGAGGAGGCCGACGCCGTCGGGGTGTAGGTGTTCCCGATGACGCCGGGGTCGGGGGCGGTCGAGGTGAAGCGGATCGTCTGGGGCGTGAGGGCCGGTCCGACCGAGAAGGTCTGCTGGACTTGGGGGGCCGGCTGGTAGGTGGCGTTGCCGGCCTGGTTGGCGTCGACCACGCAGGTCCCGACGGCCAGGAAGTGCACCACCCCCGACGAGATCGAGCACACCGACGTGGCCGTGGCGTCGATGGTGAGGGCGACGGGCAGCCCGGAGGAGGCCGAGGCGACCGGGGTGTAGGGGCTGCCTCCCACGACGGCGTCGCCAGGCGCCGTCGAGGTGAAGCTGATCGACTGGTTCTGGAGCGACGGCTTGATCAGGAAGGCCGAGGAGAAGGCGTGGGTCCCGCTGAAGCTGTTGGCGTAGTCGAGGCCCACCCACAGCACGCAGTAGGCCGTCAGGCTGCAGTCGATGTTGGAGCCGTTGGACGTGCTCAGGGCCGAGAGCGTGTACGAGGTGCTGAAGTCGCCGTTGCTGTCGGTGAGGACAGGCAGCGGGTTGATGGTGGTGGCGTCACAGGAGGTGTCGTCGATGGGCAGGTTCCCCGTGGTCCCGCCCGGATCGGAGCACTGGATGATCTGGAGCCCCGAGGGGTCGGCACTGTTGGTGGGGAACCCCGTGCCGCTCACCGTCACGTTCTGCTGGTCGGTGTAGGGACCGGCCGGGGAGATCGTCACGGCCGGGGCGGCGTAGGCCGCCGTGGCGAAGGACAGGACCGTGGCCGCCACCACGGTGGCTCCCACGGAGACGACGCTCCAGCGGTGGCGTGTGAGCGGGGTCGAGCGCATCGGCACACCTCACCCTTCGTCGGGTCCTGACGCGGGCAGCGTACGCACGTCACAACCTCACCGACGACCACCGCGCTGCCCCCCGCACGAGAATTCAGCTGGTGCTCGCGATCCTGTGACACAACGGTCACGAAGACCCGGGTTCGGCGGCAGGACCACCACGACGGGTGACCGGCGCCTTGGCCCCGTCGGCCGCCAGCCGCGGCGACCGCGCATCAGGTGTAGGCGGCGTCCACCTTGACCGTCTCGGTCGTCGTCGCGCCGCTCGGCAGGTA
This sequence comes from Acidimicrobiales bacterium, assembly GCA_035506735.1. GTDB lineage: Bacteria > Actinomycetota > Acidimicrobiia > Acidimicrobiales > UBA8190 > DATJOV01. The sequence continues at coordinate 7,208 of DATJOV010000058.1, forward strand.
GGCGACCGTCCAGA
>DATJOV010000059.1:0-7888 GCA_035506735.1 Acidimicrobiales bacterium
GGGAACGGCGAACAGGACCGCCACGACCACGCCGCCGCCAACGACGTACCTGCTCCTCTTCGTCCTTACCGACGCCGACATCAGCCCGCCAACCTGCGTGTCGTACAAGGAACTGCCCGCCGCCGGATCATAGGCCGAGCCCGAAGACCCGGCCGCCGCCGCTCCACAGCGTCTCCCCAGGTTCCCACCGACGGCCGGCGAGACGAGCCCGATGCAGCCCCGCCACCGCTCCCCCGCTTCCGCCCCCCGGGACGTCGGCGGCCGGCGTGGCGCCATGGGGCGAGACGCCACAACCGGCACCGGTGCCCGACTCGCCGCCACGCATGGTGCAAAGCCCCTCGAGCAGCCTCATAGCTTGTTTGCTATATGTCCTTTATGATCTATAGCGTTTCCGATCTGGAGACCGTCGCCCCTGCACCACGTGTGCGGATGTGCTCGGGCAGGGCCTCCCGCCTTCGGGACCCAGGCGCGTGCCTTTCGGGACCGATCGCACGATGGGCGAGAGCGCCGACTCGTTGCTGTCGCCCAGGACGGCCGAGAAGTCGAACTCACCCACTGCCCCCGCTTCCCACCTCCCGACCGCGGCTCCGGACATCGATCGCCACGGGCCCGGGTGATCCCCGCACCGCTGACCACGTCACGGTGATGACCAGCCGGCGGGCAGCCAGTCTCCCTGGGGGTCGGTCGTTTGCCCGACCTCGATGATGTAGCCGTCGGGATCCCTGATGTAGCAGCGGGTCTCGTAGGCGTGCTGTTTGGGAGGAGTCAGGAACTGGGCACCCTTGGCGCTCCACTCCTCGTACACGGCATGGATGTCCGTCACCCGGATGTTGAGGAAACTGCTGATCCGGTCGGGATCGGGAGGCGTCTCGAGGGTGACGGTCGGCTTGTCGTCGGTCGGGCCTCCGCCGGCGTTGATGACGATGAAGCTGTTGGCCAGTGCGACATTGGTGGGAACCGGGCCGAAGACGACCGTGCCGCCGAGGACCTCGGTGTAAAAGCGCGCAGATCGCTCGACGTCGTCGGACGTGATGAAGTAGCAGACCACCATTCGGTGCGGGGACTGGGCCATCGAGTGCCTCCACGCATGGCGTCGGACGGCCCCAGTCAACCAGTACGGGGCCCGTGGATCCAGTGGGCTGGATTCGGCCCGGGTCGACCTGCCGGCCCACCGACTGGGATATACCGACTATGTACTATACCCGATCTGGAATAGCGGGGCGGGGCGCCGTCGCCCTCACCCCTCCTCCAGCGAGGCCGGGTCGACGCCCACCCCACCCGCGGCGCTGCTGGCGTAGACGGCGAGGGCGAAGCGCAGGACCTCGAGACCCTCCTCCCCGCTCCACAGGAGGGGACCCTCCCCGGTGCGGAGCCACCGGAGCCAGTGGCGCCCGGAGTCCCGGAAGCTGCTGGCCCAGTCGTCGTCGAGGGCGTGATACGCCCGCAGCTCGCCGTCGAGATAGGTCTCGAGGCTGGGTTGCTGGATGCCCCGGCCGGTGCAGCGGTTCACCCTGGAGTACCCGCGCCGACCGGTCACCTCCCACCGTTCGTCGTTGGTGTAGTAGTCCGACCGCAGGTACATGTCAGGGGCGAGGGTGATGTCCCACACGCCCCGGATGCCGTTCTGGTGCTCCCACGTGATGGTGGAGGGGGCGTCGAGCTCGACACCGGGGAAGACCTCGGTGGCGCCCACCCAGGCACGCACCTCGCGCAAGGGTCCGAACAGCCACAGGGCGGTGGAGAGCTTGTGCCAGCCGTCGTCGAAGACGAGGATGCCCCGGCCGCGGCGCATCTGGGCGAACTGCCATTCGTAGCTGGACATCGGGACGTCCCAGCCGCCGCGGCCGCTCCCCACCATCTTCATGTGGTAGCCGCTCACCGCCCCGAGCTCGCCCGACTCGACGGTGGCTTTGAGCTGCTGCAGGGGCTGGTAGAAGAGGTAGTTCTCCATGACCCGCAGCACGCGGTCGTTGGCCCGGGCCGCTTCGAGCATGCGCAGGGCTTCACCCAGGTCGCTGCACATGGGCTTCTGGAGGTTGAGGTGCCAGCCGTAGCCGAGCATCTCGCACACCCCGTCGGTGTGGAGGGGGACGGGGAGGAGGACCTCGGCCGCGTCCACGGCCACCCCGCTCGTGGCCAGCTCGGCCGCGCTGGCGAAGGTGCGGGCCTCGGGCCAGTCGGCCTGGCGCTGGGCCCGGCGCCCGGGGTCGGGGTCGACCAGGGCCACCACCTCCACGTCGGGGTTCCCGGCGTAGGCCCGGACGTTGAGGTCGTAGATGCGGCCGAGGCCGACGAAGGCGGCCCGGACGGGCCGGTCGTAGGGGACGAAGGCCATGGTGGCGCGCCTCGCTGTGCGGGTCGGGGGAAATGCTGCGGCCGTACGCTACCCCGGCGCCCCGACCCCGCCCCGGCCCGGTGGGGCGCCCCGAGCCCGTAACCTGCCCCCATGGCGACCGCGGTGTTCTTCCACGCCCATCCCGACGACGAGGCCATCTCGACGGGGGGGACCATGGCCGCGATGGCCGACGCCGGGCACCGGGTGGTCCTCGTCACCGCCACCCGGGGGGAGCTGGGCGAGGTGCCCGACGGGCTCCTCGGTCCGGGCGAGACCCTGTCCGAGCGGCGGGCCCGGGAGCTGGCGGCGTCGTGCGCCGAGCTCGGGGTGGCCCGCCAGGAGTACCTGGGATACGGCGACTCGGGGATGATGGGCGAGGACAGCAACGACGACGCCGGGTGCTTCTGGCAGGCCGACGTGGACGAGGCCGCCGCCCGCCTGGCCGCCATCCTGGACGAGGAGGGCGCCGACGTCCTCGTGGCCTACGACGAGCACGGCGGCTACGGCCACCCCGACCACATCCAGGTGCACCGCGTCGGCATGCGGGCCGGGGAGCGGGCCGGCACCGGACGCGTCTACATGGCCACCGTCAACCGGGACCACATGCTGGACCTGGCCGACCGGGCCGACGACGTGGGGGTGCCCATGGACGACGAGCGGCGGGTCTTCCTCGACACCCTGGGCGAGCGGGCCGAGCGCATCACCACCGCCGTCGACGTCCGGGCCTACATCCCCCGCAAGCGCCGGGCCATGCAGCACCACGCCAGCCAGATCGGGGACACCTCGTTCTTCCTGTCCATGCCCATCGAGGCCTTCACCGAGGTGTGGGGCACGGAGTGGTACATCCGGGTGGACAGCACCCCGGCCGGCCCCGAGGACGCCCTGGTCGACCCCGGCACCTGAGGCCGCCCCCCGGCGGGACGAGCCCCTCCCCCGCCTCAGCCGGCCGGGGCCAGGGCCAGGGTGGCGGTGACGGTGAGCTTCTGGGCCTCGCGGTACAGGGTGATCCGGGCCTGGTGCCCGGTCGAGGCGGCCTGGACGAGGTTGGTGAGGCCCTGGGCCGAGGTCACCGCCTTGCCGTCGAAGGCCACGATGACGTCGCCCGTCTGGATCCCGGCCGCCTGGGCCGGCGACCCCGTGACCACCGACACCACCAGGGCCCCGGTGGCGGGGGTGAGGCCGTAGGCCTGCTGCTCCGACGGCGTCTCGTCGGTGACCTCCACCCCCAGGTAGGGCTTGGCCACGCCGCTCGTCCCGCCCGAGCGCAGCGTGGCCAGGAGGCCCCGGATGGTGGAGGAGGTGATGGCGAAGCCGATGTTCTGGGCCGGGGCGTTGCCGCTGCTGGACGAGGCCACGGCCGTGCTCATCCCCACCACCTGCCCGGCCGAGTCCACCAGGGGGCCGCCCGAGTTGCCCGAGTTGATGGCGGCATCGGTCTGGATCATGTTGTTGAGGGTCTCGCCCGTGCCGGTGCCGCTCTCGTCGCTGGCCTGGACGGTGCGCCCCAGGGCCGAGACGATGCCCGAGGTCACCGTGGGCGTGCCCGCCGACAGCCCCAGGGCGTTGCCGATGGCGATCACGGCGTCCCCCACCTCGAGCTTGGTGGAGTCGCCGAAGGTCACCGCCTGCAGGCCGGCCGGGGGGGAGGTGATCTTGAGCAGGGCCACGTCGTTGGAGGGATCGGCCCCCACCAGGGTGGCGGGCAGGGCCGTGGTCTTGCCGTACAGGGTCACGGTGATGGTGGTGGCGCCGTCGATGACGTGGTTGTTGGTCACCACCTCGCCGTCGGTGCTCACGATCATGCCGGTGCCCTGGTCCTCGTTGGTGCCGGTGCCGCCGAAGAAGGGGTTGGTGCTCGTGGCCGGGCCCTTGGCGTCGATCGACACCACCTCGGGCAGGACGCTCTTCACGATGGCCGGGATCTGGGCCCCGCCCGCCAGGGCCGGACCCGGCGCCACCTGGCCCACCTTGACCACGGCGTTGCCGGTCGTGCCGGCCGAGCCCGTGCCCAGGCCCTCGGCGATCCCGGCCCCGGCCGCCCCGCCCACCAGGGCGGCGACGATGGCCACCGCCACCCACTGCGGTGCCCGGCGCCGTCCGGGGGCCGGCGTCGGGGGCCCCGTCCACGGCACCCCGGGACCGGGGGCCGCCCCCTGGCTCGGGGGCGAGGGAGGCGTCCAGGACGGCCCCGGGACGGGACCCCCCGGCCGCCACACCGGCGGCCCGCCCGGATCCCCTGCGGCGGGGCGCCAGGGTGCGGTCGGGACCGCACCGGGTGCGCTCGGCCCGGCGGGGGCAGGGGGGTCGGATGGGACCGGGGGGGCGGAGGGACCGGCCCCGAACCGGGCCTCGGGGGCGGTGCCGGCCTCCGGGGCGGCGGCGCGGGCCGCGCCCACGGGATGGGAGCCGAAGGCGTCCGGCGCGTCGAGGGGGCCGGAGGCGGGTGGGCTCGAGGGGACGCCCCCCGGGGCCGACCCCGTGGGCCCGAGGTCGCCGGGTGCACCGGCGGGCGCGTCGGCGCCGACCCCCGTCTCCTCCCCCCGATCGTCCACCACTCGCCCTCCTCGCTCAGCCACGGTGCGGCCCGCCGTGCGGGGCCCCGGGACCGTGCCCGGTGGCCGCGCCGATCCCTCAGATTACGGATCGCCCGTGCACCACGGGCGTGATCGGCCATATTCTCAGAACCTCCACAGCCACCGACGTCGGGGGCAGGTCGGGCTCGGGGGACGCCTCAGTTCTCCCCGGGCCGCCGACGCCGGTAGCGTGGTCCCTCGCCATGTCCCGCAGGATCGACATCGAACTCACGAGCCACCGTGACGACGGCACCTGGACGTGGCGCGCCCCGGGTGCCCGCCAGCCCCGCGGCACGGTGGAGGGGGGGCTCTTGCCCCAGGGGTCCAATGTGGGCGACGTCCTGCGGGCCGAGGCCGACTTCGACATCGACGGCATCGTGGTCACCGCCGTCCTGGCCCCCAAGGGCGACGCCCGGGCCGACAAGGTGGCCCGCATCGAGATCGTGGGGTCAGGGCGCGACCAGGGGACCGGGGTGTCGGTCATGCTGGCACCCGGGGGGCGCCGGCGCGACGGCGACGACGTCGGGGGCCGTCCCCGTCGTGAAGGCCGCCCCCGGGGACGCGACGGGCGGGGGCGCGACGCCCCGCCCGGGCCGGCCGGGGCCGGTCCACGGCGCCGTCCCGAGGGCGACGAGCGGGGCCGGCGCGAGCGTCCGGGTCGCGACGACGAGCGCGGCGGCCGGTCCGAGCAGGGTCCGGGCGCCGAGCGGACCGAGCGCACCGGGCGGGGGCCGGCCCGGCCCGGGCGGCCCGGTGAGCGGCCGGGCCGGGACCGCACCGATCGGGGCCGGCGCCTCCAGACGGTGTCCACCAACCGCAACGCCGCCCTGGCGTCCCTGCGTCCCGAGCAGCTCCCCGTGGCCGAGCAGCTGCTGCGGGGGGGGATCCCCGCCGTGCGCCAGGCCATCGAGGAGCAGAACACCAGGGCCCGCTCCGAGGGTCGGGGCGAGGTCTCCCCCGAGCCCCTCCTGTCGATGGCCGAGGAGCTGCTCCCCCGCATGAACCTCGCGGCGTGGAAGGACCGGGCCGTCGCCGCCCGCAACGCCGGCAAGGACGCCCCCCTGCGGGAGGTGCGCTCGGTGGTCACGGCGGCCTCCACCGTCACCCTCGACGAGGAGGGCAGGGAGCTCCTGACCGCCGTGCGCGACGCCCTGCAGACCAGGGTCACGGCCCTGCGCGAGGCCTGGCTGGGCCGCATCGTCGGCGCCCTCGACGACGGGCGGGTGGCGGACGCCCTGCGGGTGTCGTCCCGGGCCCCGGAACCGGCCGCCCGGGTCCCGGCCGAGCTGGCCGTGCGCCTGTCGGAGTCGGCCGGCCAGGCCCTCGGGCCCGACCTGGCCCCGTCCGCCTGGCGGGAGCTGCTCGAGGCCGTGGTCGACTCCCCCGTGCGCCGGACGGTGAAGCCGGCCGGGCTCCCCGCCGATCCGGGCGAGGAGCTCCTGGCCGTGGCCCGCCGGGCCGCCGGAGCCGTGCCCGAGGTGGCCCGCCTCCTCGGGCTCCCCATCCCCCCGCCACCCGGTCCCCGCCGGCCCAGCCCGTCGGCGGCCCGGGGCGCCTGAGCGGTCGAGCGGCCTCAGCCGCTCCGGGTGTCGGGCCCGAGCACGCCGTGGCGCCGCAGGAAGCCGGCCAGCCCCTCCACCAGGTCCATCCCTTCCACGGCGTCGAGCCCGGTCCAGGCGCACTCGGCGGCGTCGTCGCCCGCCACGGGCGGGGGCAGGGCCCCCTCCGATCCGGGGAGCTCGACGGCGAAGTCGAGGATGACGAAGTGGTGGCCGGGTCCCATGCGCTCGGCCACGCCCACCAGGGACCCGCACCGCACGGCCAGGCCGGTCTCCTCCCGCACCTCGCGCTCCACCGCCGCCGCCAGCGACTCCCCCGCCCCGACCCGTCCTCCGGGAATGCTCCACCGCCCCGCCTCGGGGGCCGTCCCCCGGCGCACCAGGAGGAGGTGGCCGTCGTGCACCGCCACCGCCCCCACGGCCACCTGGGGAGCATCGGCCCGGCCCTGCTCCCCGGGCCCGGGGCCGGTCACGGCTCGGACCGGTGCATGGTGATGAGGCGGGCCTTGAACCCGCTGGCCTCGAGGAGGCTCTTGGCGGCGCGGTCGCCCGGCAGGGCCCCGGCGTCGACCCCCCGGCACCCGGCCGCCCCGAACCAGTCCACCAGGGCTCCGACCAAGGCCCGTCCGGCACCGGCGCGACGGGCCGGGGGCTCGACGTAGCACCCCTCGATGATCCCGATGGAGGCCCCCCCCACCTCCTCGACCCGTCCCAGGGCCAGCCCCACCACCACCCCGTCGAGGCAGCTCACCACGATGCGGCGGCGGGCATCGGCCAGGAGGCGGTCCATGCCGCCGGGCCGCACCAGGGCCCGGGCCACGAGCCCCAGCTCCCGTCGGGCCAGGAGGGCCCCGCCCCGCTGCTCCTGGAGCCGGTCCAGGGCTTCGCGGCACAGGGCGGCACAGCGCTCGGCGTCCTCCCGTCGGGCGGCTCGGATCTCGGGCACGAGGGCCGTGACGGCGCCCCCCGCTACGCGGGGGCGTCGCCGGGGGCGGCGAGGAGCTGGTCCACCCGGTGGAGGATGGTGCGGCGCTGGCGGTGGGCGTGCTCGTGGGCCCGCACCTCCTCGAGCTCCTCGGCCGAGAGCCCCTCGAGCCGCTGCACCACCTGGGAGGCCGAGAGAGCGTCGTAGCCGGGGATGGCGAGCGCCGTCGCCGCCTCGCCGACCACGCCGTTGGTGCCGGGACGGGCGCTCGGGGCCGGTGGGGCGACGGCCTCCACCGGGCGGGCCCACACCGCCGACGGGTGCTGGTCGCTGCGCACCTCCCGGGCCGGGTCCGGCACCGGAGGCGGGGCCGGGGCGGGGGCCGGGGCCACGAAGTGGTCGAGGGTCTCGACCACGCGCCGGCGGCCGAGCTGCACGGCGAACTGGCCCACCAGGCGGGCGGTGTGCACCTGCCCCTCGACCCGGTGCCGACCCT
>DATJOV010000060.1:0-3041 GCA_035506735.1 Acidimicrobiales bacterium
CCCTCTCGCCCTCGAGCGTCAACCTGGGGGGTTCGGTCACGGACACCGCCACCGTCACCGGCACCGCCGCCGGCGGTGCGCCGACGGGGGACGTCACCTTCTACGCCTGCCAGACCAGCACCGCCAAGACCCTGACCACCGGGTCGTGCCCGCCGAGCGATCCGCCCATCGCCACCGCGACCCTGGCGGCGGGGGAGGGCGACACCTCCGGGGCGACCAGCGCACCCTTCATCCCGACCTCCGACGGCACGTGGTGCTTCTCCGCCGTCTACGGGGGCGACGACAGCTACGTCGGATCGGCCGACGACACGAGCGCCGCCGACCTCGACCCGCACGAGTGCGTGCTCGTGTCCACCGCCGTGGGGAACCCGTTCCGCATCACGACCTCGTCGCTGCCGTCTGCAACGGTCGGCGCCTCCTACCGGGCCCCGCTGACGGTCAGCGGCGGGACTCCCCCCTACACGTGGAAGGTGGAGGCGGGGGCGCTGCCCAAGGGGCTCAAGCTCAACAAGGGCACCGGCATCATCTCCGGCAAGCCGCACAGGAACGACAACCGGTCCTCCACCTTCACGGTGATGGTCACGGAGGGGAAGGGCAAGGCGAAGAAGGGCCCGCAGGAGACCGCCACCAAGGTGCTCACCATCATCGTCTCGTCGTAGGGCTGCGCACCGCCGACCCCCGGGATCGCTCCGCTCCTGGAAGGTGCGCACGCCGCGCCGTGCGGCGCACCCGCCGGCGACGACACCGGGGCCCGTACCGGCTCCCCGGCGGGCGCAGAGCCGCTCAGGCGGGGAGGAAGTCCGTGAGCAGGCCGTTCACGGCGTCGGGAGCCTCGAGTTGCATCCAGTGCCCGGGGCCGTCGAGGCGCTCGTAGCGCCACGGGCCCGAGACGTGCTCGGCCGACCCCGTCATCTGCACCTCGGTCAGGGCGAAGTCGCCCGAGCTCCACACCCCCATGGTGGGGGCCTGCACCGGGGGGAGCTGGAGGGGCGGGGCCACCCAGGATTCGGGGGGGATGTTGGCCCGGTAGTAGTTGAGACCCGGGGTGAGCGAGCCGTTCTTGTCGAGGTCGGCCACGACGGCGTCGGCGTCGGGGTGGTGGCCCCACTCCCGGAAGCGGGCCCAGTCGTCCCCCGAGAGCCACTCCTCGGCCACGCCGGGGAACTGGAAGAGCAGCATGTACCAGGACTTCTCCCGCTGGGGAATGCCGGCCGCCACGAAGGCGGCGGGGTGCCCGACCGACAGGGCCACCAGGTGGTCGACGCGCTCGGGCATGAGCGACCCGATGCCCCAGGCCAGGGCGGCACCCCAGTCGTGGCCCACCACGTGGGCCCGTTCGATGCCGAGCTCGTCGAGGACGGCCGCCACGTCACCGGCCAGGTAGGGCAGCGAGTACGCCTCGACCTCGGCCGGCTTGTCCGACGCCCCGTAGCCGCGCAGGTCGGGCACCACGGTGCGGAAGCCCGCCGCCACGAGCGCCGGCACCTGGTGGCGCCACAGGCGCCCGGAGTCGGGGAAGCCGTGGAGGAGCACCACGGGGCGCCCCTCCCCCGTCACCTCGACCTCGATCCCCACCCCACCGGCGTCGACCCGCACGTGTCTCCCTCCCTCTCGTCGTCGGACTTCGCCCACCGTCGGGGCGGGGGGCTCCCCCGCCGCTCGGGCCGGGCCCCCCGTCAGCCTGCCACCGTCGCCAGCAGGTCCTGGCGGCTCGGGCCGAAGGCCGGGGCGTCACGCCACGATGCGCCCAGGCCGACCACCTTGTCCAGCAGTCCCGGCTCGGCCAGGACCTCGGAGGGGAGCGCCACCAGGCTCCCGATGGCCAACACGGCGCGCAGGCAGTCGGGGTCCTGCCCCGAGGCGGCGCCGAGGGCCTTGAAGATCTCCCACTCGGGGCTGTCGGGACGGTAGGGGACGCCGGAGATCTCCCCGTCGATCTCGAGGAGGCGATGGTGATCGAAGGCCACCGTGTCGCGGTACCAGGGCTCCACCACGGCTTCGGTGGCCTCCCCGAAGGCCTCGGCCAGGGCCACCGGTTCGTCCGGACCGTGGCGGCGCAGGGTGTCGCGCAGGGCGAGGACGTGGAGCAACCCGATGCTCGCACCCCGGCCCACGGACGGATTGGTGCAGGCCCAGGAGTCGGCCACGGCCACGAGCCCCGTGACGAGGGGCTCGCCCTCCACCACGAAGCTGCGGTGGCGGTCCTCGATCTTGGCCATGACGTCGACACCCTCGGTCATGCACTCGCCGTCCAGCCAGTGGGCGGCCAGGGGGAGGCTCTTCACCACCGCCGTCCACCGGTCCGGATCCTTCACCGCCCGCATGGCGCTGTCGCGCGAGCTCGTGATGACGCCGATGGACCAGGTGCCGTTGTCGGCCGGCAACGTGAGCACGGAGATGCTGCCGTAGGCCTGGAGGAGGGGACCGATGATGGGGGGCTGGGACCCGTCGACGGAGCGGAAGTGCCGCCCGAAGTACACGAAACCGGCGTCGGCCAGCTCCTCGGGGGGGCGGCGGCCGCCGGCCGCCTCGAGCCAGGAGGGCAGGGCCGAGCGCCGCCCCGTGACGTCGACCACCAGGTCGGCCCGGAGCTCCTCCCCCGCCGCGGTGCGCACCCCGACGACATGGGGGACGCCGGGACGGGCCGAGGGCCCGGTCAGCAGGCTCTCGACGGCCTCCCCCCGCCGCACCGTCACCCCCGGGGTGGCTTCGGCGCAGCGGGCCAGCACCGACTCGACCACGGGCCGGCGGCCCGTGAGCGTCCCGTAGCGCTCGTCCCCGGGCCGGGTGCCGCCGGTGACCGACGCCGGGGCGTCGGCGAGGGGATGGACGCGAGCGGCGCCCGCCTCCTCGAGCGCCGCCACCACCCGGGGGAGGGCGGCCTCGAGCTCGATGCGGAACCGGGGCAGGAAGAAGTGGAGCAACCGGAACTGGTTGACGCCCCGTCGCTGCCACGCCTCCCACGCCTCGGACGGCTCGGGGACGGGGGCCCCGTCACGCTCGAGGAGGGTGACCTCGTGGCCCTCCCCGGCCAGCACCAT
>DATJOV010000061.1:0-2669 GCA_035506735.1 Acidimicrobiales bacterium
GGCGCCGAACCACGCCGGGCGGGACACGGGCCGGACCAGGAGGTGGGCGGCCCGCCCCTCGGCCTCCTCGGCCCGGGCCGCCCCCACCTGCCCGCCGGCGACGAATCCGACCAGGACGGCCAGGATGAGGAAGGTCACCCCGAGATAAGCGTCGGTCCCACTGCCGGGGGCGCCCAGCTTGGCGAACACCCGCCGGACCGACCCGCCCGAGATGGTGGCGCCGGCCGACTTGGCCACCAGGCCGAAGAGGAGGCCCGTCACGGCGATGGCCGCCGACCAGGCCACGTAGGTGGGACGGCCGAGCCGCAGGACGAGGCGGCGCTGGCCGCCCAGGAGGGCCACCCGGGCCGGGGCCCGGTCCCGGTCGGGCAGGATGGCTGCCCCCACGTCCCGGCGCCCCGCCAGCGCCACCGTGGCCCACACCACCCCCACGGTGAAGGCCCCGATGGGGACCAGGGCCAGCGGCTGGGGGTCGGTGAGCGGCCTGAGCTCCTCGGCCCACCCAAGGGGTGAGGCCCACACCAGGCCGTGCAGCCCGGCCCCGGCGTCCCCCACCAGCCGCAGGGCGTAGGACAGGGCGAGGGCCCAGCCGGCGTAGGCGGCGGCCTGGCGGCGAGTGGGGGCCAGCTGGCTGGTGAGGGCCCCCACGGCGCCGAACATGACCGCCCCGACCACCAGCGCCAGGGCGAAGTAGAGCCCGGCGCCCACCCCGATGCGGACCTTGGAGGAACGTCCCACCACGACCGTCAGCGCCGCCGTGACGGCGTACAGGCAGCCGAAGCCCGCCCCCAGGCCCACCAGCGCCTGGGCGGCGGCCCCCCGCCGGCTGGTGGTCCCGCTGGCCACCAGCTCCCACCGCCCGGCGTCCTCCTCCCCCCGCAGCACCCGCGTGGCGGTGAGGAGCCCCCACACCGCCCCCACCACGACCAGGGTGAGCGACACCTTGAACACGGTGAAGCCGGCCACGGTCTGCAGCTGCGGGGCCGGGCCGAACAGGGCCGTGGTGGCGTGGTTGGAGCCGAAGGTCCGGGCCAGGTGGAGACGCTCGGTGCGCGTCCGGTAGATGGAGTCGTAGCTGTAGGCGGTGGAGGCCACCCCGATCCCGAAGACGTAGCCCCACACCAGCCCCGAGCGACCGGCCCGGCGGGCCGTGCGCGCCGCCACCACGGCCGACGACGGCCACGACCGTCGCCCCCGGGCCGGAGCGGGCTCAGGCACGGCCCGCACCGCCCGCGCCACCGTCCTCTCCGTACAGGGCCAGGAACAGCTCCTCGAGGGAGGGCTCGTGGCTGAGCAGGCGCCGGACCCTGACGCCCGCCAGGGCCTGGAGCAACGGCTCGGGCGAGCCCCGTACCTGGAGGCGCACCACGTCGCCCCGGCGCGCCACGTCACCCACGCCGGGCACGTGGGCGAGGTCGGGCACGGGCCCGTCGAAGGTGATCTCCATCGTCACCGCCGCCAGGTGGCGCATGGACGCCAGCGTGCCCGTCTCCACCAGGCGTCCCTCGCGCATGATGGCCACCCGGTCGCACAGGGCCTCCACCTCGCTCAGGACGTGGGAGGACAGGAACACGGTCTGGCCCCGGTCCCGGGCCTCGTGGATGCACCCCCGGAAGACCTGCTCCATGAGGGGATCGAGCCCCGACGTGGGCTCGTCCAGGAGCAGCAGGGACGCCCGGGTCATGAGGGCGGCCACGAGCAGGACCTTCTGCCGGTTGCCCTTGGAGTAGGCGCGCACCTTCCTGGAGGGGTCGAGCTCGAAGCGCTCGACGAGCTCGTCGCGATAGGCCTCGTCCACGTGACCCTGCACCCGGCCCAGCAGGTGGAGGGTCTCGGCGCCGGTGAGCGAGGGCCACAGGTCGGCTTCCCCCGGGACGAAGGCCAGGAGGCGATGGGCCGCCACGGGCTGGTGCTGGCAGTCGATGCCGAAGATCTCGGCCCGCCCGCTGCTGGGTCGGGCCAGGCCGAGCAGGAGGCGGATGGTGGTGGTCTTGCCGGCTCCGTTGGGCCCCAGGTAGCCGAGCACCGCACCGGGCGGCACCTCGAGGTCGAGGTCGACCAGGGCCTCGACCCGGCCGTAGCGCTTGGTGAGGGACTCGGTGCGGACGGCGGGGCTCGCCATGGCTCCCTCCAGTCATTTCAGTAATGGCTGAACCCCGTGGAGATGTCAACCACCCCGGCCGTCCCCGGACGGGCCGCCGGGTCGGGGAGGGCAGCGGGGTGGCGGCCCGGACACTTGCGTCTCGGTGACGGCCTGGCCTAGGAGATGCCGGTGCGATTCTCCGTGACCTATCCGCTCGTCACCCACCCGTACCACCCCGATCTCCTGCGCCGGGAGGGCCTGCTGCGCTTCTGCCAGACGGCGGAGGCCAGTGGATTCGACGGCATCGGCTTCACCGACCATCCGGCCCCCACCAGCAAGTGGCTGCACAGCGGCGGGCACGACGCCCTCGATCCCTTCGTGGCCCTGTCCTTCTGCGCCGCCGTCACCGAGCGGGTGCGGCTCATCCCCAACATCGTGGTGCTCCCCTACCGCCATCCGCTCATCGTGGCCAAGATGGTTGCCACCCTGGACATGCTCTCGCAGGGGCGGTTCACCCTGGCCGTGGCCACCGGCTACCTGCGGGGCGAGTACAAGGCCCTGGGCGTCGACTTCGAGGACCGCAACG
>DATJOV010000062.1:0-14492 GCA_035506735.1 Acidimicrobiales bacterium
CGGCGCGACCCGGAGTCGGTCCTGCACTTCGTGCGCCACCTCCTGGCCGTGCGCCGGGCCTCCCCCGACCTCCACGCCGGCTCCTACCGGGCCCTCGACGCCCCGCCCGGGGTGTGGGCATGGCGCCGGGGGGCCTCGACCGCGGTGGCGGTGAACCTGTCGGCCGAGCCGGCCCGCCTGGGCCTGGACGGGGCCGGGGGCACCGTGGCGGCGGCCACCACGGCGCGACGAACGGGCCAGGCCGCCGGGGCCGAGCTGGTGCTCGGGCCGTGGGAGGGCGTGGTGGTGACGGGGGCCTGAGGGAAGCCCCTCACCACTCCAGGCCGACGAACTCCCGCATGGCGCGCTCGAAGGTGACGTCGTCCATGGCGGCGCGGGCCCCCAGCACGGTGGCGGCGTCGGTGCCCACCGGGACCCGGAAGCCCTCGGGCGGGTCCTCGACGGCGTCGGCGATGGCCGCCGCCACCAGCTCGGGCCCGGGGCGCGTCCCCCCGCTCAGGGTGGTTTCGATGGCGGCCGCCTGCCGGGCCAGCTCGTCGTAGGGGGGTGCGTCGACCCCGTGGCGCACGCGGGAGTCGCCCAGGGCGGTGGCGAAGTAGCCCGGCTCGATCACCACCACCCTGATCCCGAAGTGCCCGGCTTCGACGTGCAGGGCCTCGGACACCGCCTCGAGGGCGAACTTCGACGCCGCGTAGAAGCCCGACAGCGGGGCGGCCACCCGCCCCGACACCGACGACACGTTGACCACCACGCCACCGCCGCGCGCCCGCATGCCGGGCAGCACGGCCTGGAGCATGCGCAGCACCCCGAAGAAGTTGGTCTCGAACAGCCGGCGCACCTCGGCCAGGGGGACGAGCTCGACCGGCCCGCCCACGGTGATCCCGGCGTTGTTGACGAGGGCGTCGAGGGGACCGGCGGCCTCGACGGCGGCGTCCACCGAGGCCTGGTCGGTCACGTCGAGGGCCAGGCGGGCCTCGACGTCGAGGTCGAGGAGGGTCTCGGGGCGCCGGGCCGTGGCCACGACCTCGTGCCCCCGCTTGGCCAGCTCGACCGCGGCGGCCCGGCCGAAGCCCGAGGAGCACCCGGTGATGAGGACCCTGGCCATGCGTCACCTCCCGTGCCCGCCCCGGACCCGTCCCCCGTGGCGGCGTCCCGACGATAGGGGGTCCGGGCCACGATGGCGGCCGTGGTCGACGACGACACCGACGACCACCTCGACGCCGACCTCGACCGGGTCCTGGTGGGGGGGCGCGAGCCCCGGGAGATCGTCCTGGCCGAGCCCGACCCGGCCCGGCCCGCCCGGTACGAGCAGCACCGCGCCGTGCTGGGGGCGGCCCTGGCCGGGTGGGCCCGGCGCATCGACCACGTGGGCTCGACGGCGGTACCGGGCCTGGCCGCCAACCCCGTGGTCGACGTCCACGTCACCGTGGCCGATCCCGAGGACGAGGCCCTGGTGCCGTTGCTCGAGGGGGCCGGCGACGAGCCGCGGGTGCGCGAGCCGGGGCACCGCCTCTTCCGCACGCCCGAGCGCACCGTGCACGTGCACCTGTGGCGGGCCGGCTCGTCCGACGAGCGGCGCCACGTCCTGTTCCGGGACTGGCTGCGGCGCCACGAGGGCGACCGCCGCCGCTACGAGGCCACCAAGCGCCGGCTCGCCGCCCGGCGCTGGCGCGACACCAACGACGACGCCGAGGCCAAGGGCCCCGTCATCGCCGCCATCATGGAGCGGGCCGAGCGCTGGGCCGCCCGGGAGGGCTGGCGCCTCCCCTCGCGCGGGACCGAGGCACTCACAGCGCCGCCGACAGGGCTCCGATGGGCATGCGCAGGTCCTCGAGCATGCGGAGGTCCTCCTGGGGCGAGCGCCCCAGGGTGGTGAGGTAGTTGCCGACGATGAGGGCGTTGATGCCGGCCGTCATGCCCATGGCCTGAAGGTCGCGCAGCGTCACCTCCCGGCCGCCGGCGTATCGCAGGATGACCCCGGGCAGGGCCAGGCGGAAGAGGGCGATCCAGCGCACCGCCTCCCACGCCCCCACCACGGGCCGGTCCCCGAGGGGCGTCCCGGGCCGGGGGTTCAGGAAGTTGAGGGGGACCTCGGTGGGGTCGAGCTGGCGCAGCTGGAGGAGCAGTTCCACCCGCTGGGCCGAGCTCTCGCCCATCCCCAGGAGCGCCCCGCAGCACAGCTCCATGCCGTGGCGCCGCACCAGCCGGCACGTCTCGGCCCGCTCCTCCCAGTCGTGGGTGGTGACGACCTGGTCGAAGTAGGAGCGGGCCGTCTCCAGGTTGTGGTTGTAGCGGTGCACGCCGCCGGCGGCCAGGCGCCGGGCCTGCTCCTCGTCGAGGATCCCGGCCGACACCGCCACGTTGAGCCCGGTGCGGTCCCGCACCAGGGGGACGAGCTCGAGGATGCGGGCCAGGGTGCGCTCGTCCGGGCCCCGCACGGCCAGCACGATGCAGAACTCCGACGCCCCCAGGGCCGCCGTCTCCTGCGCCGCGGCCAGGACCTCGGCCGTGTCGAGGAAGGGCGTGGCCTTGACGGGGGTGGCGAAGCGCGACGACTGGGCGCAGAAGTGGCAGTCCTCGGGGCACCCGCCCGTCTTGGCCGACAGGATGCCCTCCACCTCCACGCTGGGCCCGCACCAGGCCAGGCGCACCTCGTGGGCCAGGGCGGCCAGGGCCGTGACCGAGGCGTCGGGCACCACGGCCAGACGGGCCAGCTCGTCGGCGTCGAGCTGGCGCCGCTCGTCCAGGAGGGCGGCGCCGGCGGTGGCGATGAGGGCCCGGGCCCCGGGCCCGTCGGGGGGGTCGGGGAGCCGCACCGGACAGGGCGGGGTGGGCGACGGCGGGGCCACGGTGCTACGCGTGGTGAGCTGGACGGGCTGGGTGGGCACGGGCCCACGGTAGTGGCCGGGCCGCCGAGGCCCCGCCGGCCGGACCGGGGCCGGGTCGGCGCAGCACAGGACGAGCGGGAGGCGCACCGTGGCGTGGGAGTTCGAGACCGAGCCCGAGTACCAGGCCAAGCTGGACTGGGCCCGGGCCTTCGTGGACAGGGAGATCCTGCCCCTCGAGACCCTGGACCTCGACGACGCCGCCCTCCTGCGGGCCGTGGCCCCCCTCCAGGACGAGGTCCGGGCCCAGGGACTGTGGGCGGCCCACCTGCCCCCCGAGCTGGGCGGGATGGGGTTCGGCCAGGTCCGGCTGGGCCTCCTGCACGAGGTCCTGGGGCGCTGCTTCCTGGCGCCCCTGGTCTTCGGCAACAACGCCCCGGACTCGGGCAACGCCGAGCTCCTGGCGCTCGGCATCGAGGCCTCGGGGCGCCACGAGCAGCGCCGCCTGTGGCTCGAGCCGCTCCTCGAGGGCCGCCTGCGCAGCGGTTTCTCCATGACCGAGCCCGGGGCCGGGGCCGACCCCACCCGCATCACGACCACGGCGGTGCGCGACGGCGAGGAGTGGGTCGTGAACGGGCACAAGTGGTTCACCACCAACGGGTCGGTGGCGGACTTCCTCATCGTCATGTGCGTCACCAACCCCGACGTCCACCCCTACGCCGGGTGCTCCATGGTCCTGGTGCCGGCCGACACCCCCGGGGTCGAGGTGGTGCGCGACGTGCCCACCATGGAGCACCCCCTGGCCCACCCCGGTCGCCTGGGGGGCCACGCCGAGATCCTCTATCGCGACGTCCGGGTCCCGGCCGACAACCTGGTGGGCAACGAGGGCGACGGGTTCCGGCTGGCCCAGCTGCGGCTGGGGCCGGGGCGCATCCACCACGCCATGCGCTGGCTGGGCCAGTCCCGCCGGGCCTTCGACATGCTGTGCGAGCGGGCCGTGTCGCGCCACCTCCACGGCTCGGTGCTGGCCGACAAGCAGATGGCCCAGGCGTGGGTGGCCGACTCCATGGCCGAGATGGCCGCCGCCCGGCTCATGACCCTGCAGGCCGCCTGGACCATGGACCGCAAGGGAGCGGCGGCGGCCCGGGTGGAGATCGCCATGATCAAGTACTACGGGGCCGCCGTCCTCTACAACGTCATCGACCGCGCCATCCAGGCCCACGGCGCCCTGGGGTTCTCCACCGACCTCCCCCTCGAGCACATGTACCGGGCCGCCCGGGCGGCCCGCATCTACGACGGCCCCGACGAGGTGCACAAGGTGACCGTGGCCCGCCACGTCCTGAAGGGCTACACCCCCACCGAGGTGCCCACCGAGCACGTGCCCACCCGGCGCCAGGCGGCCCGGGCCCGCTTCGCGGCGCTGCTCGAGGAGCGCACCGCCGACGACTGACCACCGGTCCCCGCCGGGCAGGCCCCCGGGCGGGGACGGGGGAGGGGGGCCAGTACACCCGGGGGCGGGGTGGGTCCACCCTTGACCCCGGTCACCGGCCGTGGCCCAATCACCCCATGGCAACGGCGCACGGGGGCGAGGCGCGCCCGAGCTCCCCACCGGGACCCGGGCCCGTCGGCCACCCCACCGCGGTCGTGGCGCCGTGCGGGTGACGGTGTGCGGGGCGCGCGGCTCGACCCCGGCCCCGGGCCCCGACCACGTCCGCTACGGGGGTCACACCTCGTGCGTGGCCGTGGCCCACGACGGTGCCGCCCCCTCCCTGGTGCTCGACGCCGGCACCGGGATCCGGCGTCTCACCCCGCTCCTCGGGGGCGCCCCCTTCGCCGGGGCCATCCTCTTCGGCCACCTCCACTGGGACCACACCCAGGGGCTCCCCTTCTTCGCCGGGGCCGACCGTCCCGGGGCTGACACCGACGTGTACCTCCCCGCCCAGGGCGATCCCGAGGAGGTGCTGCGCCGGGCCATGTCCCCGCCCCACTTCCCCATCACCCCCGACCAGCTGCGGGGGGCGTGGCGGTTCCACGCCCTCGAGCCCGGGGACCACCGCATCGCCGGCTTCGAGGTCCAGGCCCGGGAGATCCCCCACAAGGGGGGCCGGACCTTCGGCTACCGCGTCTCGGACGGGAGGGGCTCGCTCGCCTACCTCTCCGACCACTGCCCCACCGCCCTCGGACCGGGGCCCGACGGGCTGGGGGAGTACCACCCCGCCGCCCTGGAGCTGGCCCGCCGGTGCGACGTCCTCCTGCACGACGCCCAGTACCTCGACGAGGAGCTCGCCGCCCGGGCCGCCTTCGGCCACGCCTCGGTGGGCTACGCCGTGCGCCTGGCCGCCCGCGCCTGCGCGGCGCGCCTCCTGCTGTTCCACCACGACCCCCCCCGCACCGACGACGAGCTCGACTCGGTGGTGGCGTCGCTCCCCCCCGGCCCCGTGCCGGTGGGCGCGGCGGTGGAGGGCATGGTGCTCGACCTGCCCGCTCCCTGACCCGCCCCTGACCCGAGGCCACGCCCGCCGGCCGGCGAATTCCGAGGCCGAGGGCGCCTGGCCTAGTGTCGGGGCCATGGCGGTGCGGGTGGTGCTGGCCGAGGACAACTACCTGGTGCGCGAGGGTGTGCGCAAGCTGGTGGAGACCGAGCCCGACCTCGAGGTGGTGGGGGTGTGCGCCGACTACGACAGCCTCCTCCAGGTGGCCGAGGGCGAGCAGCCCGACGTGGTCGTGACCGACATCCGCATGCCCCCCACCGGCACCGACGAGGGCATCAGGGCCGCGGCCGTGCTGCGGGACCGCCACCCCGACATGGGCGTGGTCGTCCTCAGCCAGTACTCCGAGCCTGCCTACGCCCTGTCGTTCCTCGACGGCGGCTCGAAGGGCCGCGCCTACCTCCTGAAGGAGCGCGTCTCGGACATCGGGCAGCTGGCCGGGGCCATCCGCGAGGTGGCCGAGGGGGGCTCGGTCATCGACCCCGAGGTCGTGGACGCGCTGGTGGCGGCCCGCTCCAGGCCCGACGACTCGCCCCTGCGCCGCCTCACGGCCCGGGAGCGCGAGATCCTCTCGGAGATGGCCCAGGGCAAGAACAACGCCGCCGTGGCCGCCGCCCTGGTGCTCTCGGAGCGGGCCGTGGAGAAGCACATCAACTCCATCTTCTCCAAGCTGGCCCTGTCGGAGGAGCCCGACGTCCACCGCCGGGTCAAGGCCGTGCTCCTGTTCCTCTCGGCCCAGGACTCCTGAGCACCGAGGACCTGTCGGGCCCGGGCCCGGGGGCGGGGGTGCTGCCACCACCGGGCCTCTCGTGCTGTCCTTCTGGGCCCCCCCAGGCCGGGCTGCCAGGATAGGGGCGTGGCCGTCCAGGGGACCGCGGTGCTCATCGTCGACGACCAGCTGCCCTTCCGCCTGGCGGCCAAGGCCGTAGTGGGGGTGACCCCGGGCTTCACCGTGGTGGGCGAGGCGGGCTCGGGGGAGGAGGCCGTCACCCAGGTCGACGCCCTCGGGCCCGGGCTCGTGCTCATGGACATCAACATGCCCGGCATCAACGGCATCGAGGCCACCCGGCGGATCACCACCGCCCATCCCGAGGTCAGGGTCATCCTCCTCTCGACCTACGACGCCGAGGACCTCCCCGCCGACGCCCGCAGCTGCGGGGCCGTGGGCTACGTGCACAAGGAGCAGTTCGGCCCCGACGTCCTGACCCGGGCGTGGCCGGCGGACGGACCCACCTCGGCCCCGGGGTGAGGGGCGATCAGGAGGCGGCGGCGGGCACGGGGATGCGCCCGGCCACGGTCGTGCCCTGGCCCGGTGCCGACTGGACGCTCACCGACCCCCCGATGGCCCCGACCCGGTCGCTCATGTTCACGAAGCCGGCCCCGCTCGAGAGCGTGCCCTTGGCGTCGAAGCCGGCACCGGTGTCGCGCACCTCGAAGCACAGCTCCCCGCCCTCGACCCACACCCGGACGGCGGCCGAGGCCCCCTCGCCGGCGTGCTTGCCCGCGTTCTGCAGGGCCTCCATGCAGCAGAAGTACACCGCCGCCTCGGCCTCGGGGGTGTAGCGCTCGAGCCCCTCGGCCTCGACGCCGGTGGGCAGGGCGGCCCGTCCCGCCGCCGAGCGCAGGGCCTCGGCGATGCCCCGGTCCACCAGCAGGGGGGGGTAGATGCCGTGGGCCAGGGCCCGCAGCTCCTGCACGGCCTCCTGGAGCCCCTCGCCCAGCTGGTCCAGGATCTGGGCCGAGGCGTCGGGGTCGGTGGCGGCCAGCTGGCGGGCCAGGCGGACGTTCACGGCCAGCGCCACCAGGTGCTGCTGGGCGCCGTCGTGGAGGTTGCGCTCGATCTGGCGCCGGGCCGCGTCGGAGGCGGCCACGATGCGGGCCCGGGAGCGCTGCAGCTCCTCGGCCTGGCGGCGGACCTCGTCCAGCGACTCCTGCAGGGCGGAGTCGAGCTCCACGTTGTGCAGGGCCAGGCCGACCTGCCGGGCCAGCTCGGTGAGCATGGTGTCGTCGTCGGTGGTGAAGGCCTCGCTGGCGGGGGCCCGCACCGCCACGATGAGCCCCAGCACCTGGCCCGAATGGGTGGTGGGCGCCACCCGCACCACCGAGCCCTCCCGTCCCTGGAGCAGCTGGGGCAGCCAGATCTCGACCCAGGCCGTGCCGGTGACCCCGGCCCGGGCCACCACCGTCTCCTCGTCCGGGCTGAGCACGAGGCGCTCGACCCGGGTGTCGGGCACCGACACGGTGCGCTCCAGGTGGCCGCCCGAGCCCGTCCACACCTCGGCCGAGGCCAGGCCCAGGGTCTTGCGCAGCGACTCCGCCACCTGCAGCAGGAGCTCGTCCATGGGGATGGCCCGGGACAGGCGGCTGCCGAAGGTGCGCAGCACGGTGTCGGGCGCCTCGCGCTCGCCGTAGACGATGCGGTTGGCGTACTGGGTGAGGCGCTGGCGGGCCGGCCCGTAGAGGAGGGCGGCCACGGCGGCGGCGGCCATGGACAGGGCCAGGAGGGAGCGCTCGTCGTGGGTCGGGGTGCGCCCCAGGCCCACCACGATCACGACGTACACCACCACCACGATCCCGGTCAGGCCGGCCAGCGACACGGTGTGGGCCAGGATGCGGTCGATGCGACCGGCCAGCCGGCGCGAGCTGCCCATGGCCAGAGCCACGCTGAGGGGCAGGGCCGCCACCATGACCACGATCCACGGGCGCGGCGGCCACCCCCACAGCAGGCGCAGGGCCAGGGCCACCACCAGCCACTCCGCCCCCACGGCGATGGCCCAGCCGAACCACTGCATGCGCTGGCGCTCCACGCCGCGGGACTTGGCGTAGCGGCGCTGGGAGCCGACCACGCCGATCACGCCCCCGACGGCCGCCTCCACCGCCACCGGCCAGAGGGGCAGGGCGGGCCGGCGCGTCCACAGCACCACGCCCACGGCGGCGCCGACGAGGTAGCCGCCCACCACGGCGGCCCGGCTGAGCCGGCAGCTGCCGTCGGGCAGCCCCAGCAACAGGTGCATGGCCGCCACGGGGAGGAGGGCCACGCCCACGGGCTCGGCCAGGCGGGCCACCGCCAGCGCCGCCGACGACACCGCCGTGCCGTGGGCGTGGGCCTCCACCAGGGCCGAGGCCAGGGCCGCCACGGCGGCGATGGCCGTGCCGGCCAGCACGAGCACTCCCTGGCGCTCGAAGGGCCGGCGGTTGACGGCGAAGGCCCCGGCCAGGGCGAAGGACCCGATGAGCACGGCCCGCATCACCTGGGTGATGACGTTGCCGTGGCGGTCGAGGACGGGGCCCACCACCGCCAGCACGAGGGCCAGCGCGGTGAGCAGCCCCGCCACCCAGGGGGTGGCGCCCCGCCGCGCCACCTCCACCCCGGGGACGACGCGTCCCTCCCGGGCGGCGACCTGCACGCTCATCCGGTGGTCGACGAGGTGCCGGCCACGGCGTCCTCCGCCGATGCGGCGCCGATCAGCCCGTCGTCCTCGATGCGCCCGTCGCGCATGCGGACGATGCGGGTGGCGGCCTCGGCCACGTCGTCGTCGTGGGTGACGAGGAGGATGGCCTGACCCCCGGCGTGGAGCCGGCGGAAGAGCTCGAGCACCTCGAGGCCCCCCTCGGAGTCGAGGGCCCCGGTGGGCTCGTCGGCCAGGAGGAGCGTCGGCTTGTTGGCCAGGGCCCGGGCGATGGCCAGACGCTGGCGCTGGCCTCCCGACAGCACCCCCGGGGCGGCGGCGTGCTTGTCGGCCAGCCCCAGCATGTCGAGCAGGTCGCGGGCCCGGCTCTCGGCCTGGCGGCGCCGGGAACCGGCGATCACGGCGGGCAGGGTGACGTTCTCGAGCACGCTCATGCCCTCGAGGAGGTTGAAGAACTGGAAGACGATGCCGATGTGGGTCCGGCGCATGCGGGCCAGGGCGTTCTCGTCCTTGTCGGCCAGGGACTCGCCCGCCACCACGATCTCGCCCTCGGTCGGCGTGTCGAGGCCGGCCACCAGGTTGAGCAGGGTCGACTTGCCGCACCCCGACGGCCCCATGACGGCCACGAACTCGGTGTCGTCCATGGTCATGTCGAGGCCGCGCAGGGCGCGGACCGGCGCTCCGTCGGCCTCGTAGGTCTTGCGGACGCCCCGCGCCTCCATGACGTGCATGCCTCTACTCCTTGTCGGGATCTTCGATGGTGTGGGTCGGTGCTCCGGGCGTGCGGGCCGGCGCCGCCGCCCCCTCCGGCGGCGCCGGGTCGGCGGCGCCGATCTTCCAGCCCGAGACGGGGGTCTCGCGCCCCTTCACCAGCGCGGCCGGCAGCTCCACCGCCGGGGGCGGGTCGTCGAGGGCGTGATAGGTCGCCTCCGAGAGCACGGTCTCGCCCGGCTCGGCCCACTGCTGGAGCCGCTGGGCCAGGTTCACGGTGTCGCCCACCAGCGTGTACTCGAGGCGCTCCTCGGACCCGAGGAGGGCGGCGGCGGCGGGCCCGGTGGTGACGCCGATGCCCAGCTCGAAGGGGGGCAGGCCCTCGGCGGTCCATCCGGCGTTGACGCGGGCCTGCCCGGCGTGCATGTGCAGGGCCGCCTCGACGGCGCGCCCGGCGTGGTCGGCCATGGGGACCGGGGCCCCGAACACGGCCATGACGGCGTCCCCCACGAACTGCATCACCGTGCCGCCGGCGTCGAGGATGGCCCGGTTCATCTCGGCCCGGTGCACGTTGAGCTGGCCCGCCAGGGCGCTGGGGTCGGCGCGCTCGGCGATGGTGGAGTAGCCCCGGATGTCGGACATGAGCACGCTCACCACCAGCTCCTCGGTCTCACCGGGCTGGCGACCCTGGCGCACGAGCAGGTCGGCCACGCCACCGGGGAGGAGCCGGCTCAGGCTGTCGCCCTGGTCCTTCTGGTTGACGATGGCCTCGTGCAGCATGCGCAGCCGCCGCAGGGCGCTCTGCCCCCCGGTGCTGGCCTGCTGGGCGATGCGCAGGAAGAGCTTCTCCACCGCCTCCTGGGCCGCCGCCGCCGTCGTGCCCTGGGCGGCGGCGATGGCCTTCACCGGTCGGCCCTCGGCCACCAGGTGCAGGAGCTCCTCCTCGGCCGGCGTGAGCTCGCCGCCGTCGGTCACGGGGTGGACCATGGCCTCGACGATGGTGGGGTCGAGGATCGACCCCCCCGTGGCCACGGCCCGCACGGCCCTGATGAGCTGGTCGCCCTCGGCCACGTGGTCCTTCAGGAGGTAGGCGCATCCCGCCGCCCCCTCGTGCAGGAGCGAGATGGCGTACTCGGGATCGTCGAACTGCGACAGGATCACCACCCCCGTCCCGGGATGGCGCTTGCGGATCTCGTGGGCCGCCTCGATCCCCTCCTGCCCGAAGCTGGGCGGCATGCGGATGTCGGTGACCACCACCTGGGGGGCGAGCTTGCCCGCCCCGGTGACGAGCTCGTCGTAGTCGGCGGCCGTCCCCACCACCTCGACGTCGGGCTCGAGCCCCAGCAACGCCTGCACCCCGGCCCGGACGATCAGGTTGTCGTCGGCCAGAAAGACGCTGATGGTCCCCTCCGCCATGCCCCTTATTTGGCCCGCGCCCGGGGACGGGGGTCAAGGGTGCGCGCCCCCGGACCGGGGGGGTGCCAGCACCGCCCCGGCCGGGCCGGCCGGCCCGGGCCCTCCGGGGCGGGGCTCAGCGGCGTCGGCGGCGGTCGGCCAGCACCCGCCGGGCGCAGTTGCGCCCGGCCATGCCGTGGACCCCGCCGCCGGGGTGGGCCGAGGCCGAGCACAGGTAGAGCCCCCGCACCGGCGTGGCGTAGCGGAACCACCCCGGCACGGGCCGGAACACGAGCTGCTGGTCGAGGGCCATGGAGCCGGCCCCGAGGTCGCCTCCCACCAGGTTGGGGTTCTCGCGCTCGAGGTCCTCGGGGGTGCGCACGGCCTGGCCCACGATGCGCCCCCGTAGCCCGGGGGCGTGGGCCTCGAGCCGGGCCAGCACCACCTCCAGGAACCCGGGAGCGGCTCCCGTCCACGACGCCGCCCCCCGGGGCCGGGGGGGCACGTGGGTCTCGACCCACAGGGTGTGCCCGCCGGCCGGGGCCCGGGTGGGGTCGGCCACCGACTGCTGGCCCACGATGAGCATGGGGGTGTCGGGGAGATCGCCGTGCCGGGCCTGGCAGGCGGCCCGGGCCATGTCGTCGAGATCGCCGGTGAGGTGCACCACCCCGCACCCCCCGAGGCCGGGGGCGGCCCACGGGACCGGGCCGTCCAGGGCCAGGTCGACCTTGAACACCCCGGTGCCGTAGCGGAAGCGGCGCAGGCCGGCCAGGTAGCGGGCGGGCACCGCCTCCTCGCCCACCAGCCGGGTGAACAGCGCCGCCGGTCCGGTGTCGGCCAGCACGGCCCGGGCGGCCCGCACGGGAGCGCTCCCGTCGACCTCCACCCCCACGGCCCGGCCCCGCTCCAGCACCACCCTGGTCACCTCGGCGTCGCAGCGCACCACCCCGCCCGCCGCCTCCACCGCCGCCACCAGGGCGGCGGCCAGGCGGCCCGCCCCCCCCACGGGCACGGGCATGCCGACCTCCTGGGCGGCGAGGGCCAGGACCAGGGCGGCGGGGACGCTCCCGGGACTGTCGACGGGCACGTCGGCGTGGGAGGCGCCGCACGCCAGCAGGGCCCGGGCCGCACCGTCCTCGAAGCGGTCGGCGGCCAGCTCGGCCAGGGGCTCGAGCAGGGTGCGGGTGGTGTCGAGCAGCCCCCGCCGCCAGGCCCGGGCGGCGAAGGCCAGGGCCGGGCCGGGGGCGCCCACCGGGCCCAGCATCTGGCGCAGGAAGGCCCGGCCCACCTCGAGCCACCACCGGTAGAGCTCGCTCCACGCCTCGCCGTCGCTCGGGACCACCCGGCCGAGCTCCCGGGCCGTGCCCGCCACGTCGGCGTGGACGGCGGCCACGTGGCGGGGCGAGACCGCCGCCGCCACCGGGACCTCGAACCGGGCCCAGGGGACGGCCCGGTCCAGGCCGAGCTCGGTGAACACCGGGGAGGAGTGGAGCAGGCCGTAGAAGGCGGAGTAGGGGTCGTGCACGTACCCGGGCACGGTGAGCTCGGCGCTGTGCACGGCGCCACCGGGCCGCCCGCTTCGCTCCAGGACGGTGACGCGCCACCCGGCCCGGGCCAGCACCGCCGCCGCCACCAGCCCGTTGGGGCCCGAGCCGATGACCACGGCATCGGTGTCGGCCACGGCGCCTGCCTACGCCAGCGCCGACGGCGCCGGCAACTCGGACCGGGGCCCCGGCCCCGGCGGGACAGCGCTCAGGGGGTCTCCTCCCGGCGGTGCCCGGTGCTCAGCTCGGCCAGGGCGGCCCGGTCGACGCTGTCGGCGGGGGCCACGGCGAGCTTGCAGGCGGTGACGGCCCGCACCGTGGAGGTGCGCCGTCCCCCCTCGAGCACGGCCCGCTCGCCGTGGAGGGACCCGGGCCCGTACTCGGCCATCCGCTCGCCGTCGACCTCGACCCGCACCACCCCGTCGAGCACCAGGAAGAGGTCGTCCTCCTCGGCGCCCTGCTCGGTCACCACCGCCCCGGCCTTGAGCTTGCGCACCTTGGGCTTGGCGCCCCCCTGCATCAGGGTGGCCGACAGCTGGCGCTCCAGGGCCGTCTCCACCTCGGTGGTGAGGGCCTCGGAGTCCTCGTCGCCCCACGGGCTGTGCTTGCCGAAGGCCCGCCGGTACCAGTTGGCGAAGTCGATCATCCCCGACTTGGCCGACAGCTTGTTGTCCGCCCCGTACACCCAGTGGCGGGGGAAGGAGCTGGCCCCGGTGAGGGCGAAGGCCGAGGACCCGTCGGCGCGGACCGTGAGCGAGAGCGTGGTCCAGGCCAGCGGGGCGGCGAATTGCAGGTAGGGGGCCCGCCGCACGCGCCGGGGGGCGGGGACGCCGGTGCGCCCGCCCGCCGTCTGGAAGAAGGTGACCTCGGTCTCGCCCACCTGGGGCTCGGGCTGGAGGTCGGGGAGGGCCACCGCCTCGAAGGCCGCCTCCTTGCGGCCCAGACGCAGCAGGGTGGAGCAGATGAGCCCCCCACCCGCCTGTCCGTGACCGACGATGCGCCCGCCCTCCACCTCGATCCAGCCCTGCAGGCGGTTGGCGAAGCGGAAGCGCCCGGCCCGCTGGAGCTCGTCGAGGTCCTCGACGACGTCGGGGGGCGGCTGGTCGTAGTGGGCCACCCCCGCCTCGAAGGGGAGCTTCGTGGCTCCGGCGATGGCCTCGGAGGGGATCCAGGAGATGGAGGTGACTGAGGATTCGATGCGCACGGCGCCTCCCCGTTGGACGTTGGCCGGCCCGCTCGGCCCTCCTGGCACGGTACCGAGCGCGGTGCGCCGCCCCAAGGGTGAGAGCCGGTGTGCTCCCGGGGGCGCAGGCACCCCCGTCCCGTCTCAGACGGGGGCCAGGGCGAGCTCGGCCCGGCGCAGGCCGCTCACCACCGAGGACGGGGTGGGCTCCACCACGCCCCCCCGGCCGATGGACCCGACCCGTCCCAGCAGCTCTTCGAGCACCACCCGCCCCTCCAGGCGGGCCAGGGGGGCGCCCAGGCAGAAGTGGTTGCCCTGGCCGAAGGCCAGGTGGGGGTTGGGGGACCGGCCCACGTCGAAGGAGGCGGCACTCGGGCCGAAGACCTCCTCGTCGCGGTTGGCCGAGGCGAACAGCATGAGCACCGGCTCGCCCTCGGCCACCTCGACCCCGCCCACCACGGCGGGGCGGGTGGCGGTGCGGAGGAACGAGACCACGGGCGAGGTCCAGCGCAGCATCTCCTCCACCGCGCTCGGGATCAGATCGGGGCGGTCACGGAGGCGCTCCCACTGGCCGGGATGGTCGGCGAAGGCCACCAGGCCCGAGGCGATGAGGTCGCGCGTGGTCTCGTTGCCCGCCACCAGCAGCTGCACCAGGAACATCCCGAGCTCGTCGTCGCTGAGCTGCTCGCCCTCCACCTCGATGTGGGCCAGCTGGGTGAGGACGTCGTCACGGGGTCGGGCCCGACGGTCCTTCGCCGACCCCACCAGGTACCCGACCATCTCGGTCAGCAGCTCGGCCCGGCGTGCCTCCTCCAGCTCCACCACGCCGGGGATGACGGCCTCGGACCACGCCGCACAGCGCTCCCACTCGTCGTCGGGGACCCCCAGGATCTCGCTGATGACCTGGAGCGGGAGGGGGACGGCCAGGGCCGCCA
>DATJOV010000063.1:0-2559 GCA_035506735.1 Acidimicrobiales bacterium
GTCCCCGCCGCTCCCCCCACCCCGGCCCCGGCCGCCGCCGCCCCCGTGGTCGTGGTGGTGCGGCCCGGCGACACCCTGACCGCCATCGCCGCCGCCCACGGGACCACGGTGGCGGCCCTGGTGGCCTACAACCACCTCGCCCACCCCGACCTGGTCCTGGCCGGGAGCCGCCTGGCCATCCCCCCGCCCCCCCTCCCGCCGGGGTGGGGACCGGGGGGACCGCTCCCCCGGGCGCTGCTGGCCCGTCCCGCCCTCCTGGCCCTGCGGCCCGACTTCCTGAGCGCCTCGGCCTCGACCGGGGTGCCGGCCAGCCTCCTCGAGGCGCTGTGCTGGTGGGAGTCGGGATGGACGGCCGACGCCACCTCCTCCACCGGTGCCCTCGGCCTGTGCCAGCTCGAGCCCTCGACGGTGGCCTTCGCCCGCACCACGCTCCTGCACCAGCCCGGGCTCGACCCCATGGTGGCGGGCGACAACATCGCCATGGCCGCCGCCTACCTCGAGGACCTGTCGGCCCGGACGGGGGGCAACCTCCCCGACGCCGTGGCCGGGTACTACCAGGGGCTCGCCTCCATCCAGCAGAAGGGCCTCATGGCCTCGACGCGCACCTACGTGTCCGGCATCTTCGCCTACTCCACCATCTTCGCCTCGGCCGGGTGAGGGTCCACCCGGCGCCGGACCCCCACGCTCCGGACCCACCGAGTGACGGCCCCCGCCGTACGCTGGGGAGGTGGCCGGGCGACGCCAGCGGTTCCCCCTGACGACGTCGTGGCGCGACGTCTCCCCCCGGCGGAGGGTGGGGCGTGGCGTCTGGCGCTGGGTGCGGGCACTGATCGGGTCGTACCTGCAGGCGCCCTGACGCTCTCCCCGTCCCGCACCCCGCCGCCGCCTCGGGTACCGTCGGCCCCGTCGTCACGACACGTCACGACACGACAGGACACGACAGAACGCGGAGGAGCGATGGCACACGAGGTGCGCGGCGTGGTGGCCCGGGCCAAGGGCGCCCCGGTCACGGTGGAGACCGTGCTCGTGCCCGACCCCGGCCCGGGGGAGGCCCTGGTCCGGGTGCAGGCGTGCGGGGTGTGCCACACCGACCTCCACTACCGCGAGGGCGGGATCAACGACGACTTCCCCTTCCTGCTCGGCCACGAGGCGGCCGGGGTGGTGGAGTCAGTGGGCCCCGAGGTGACCGGCCTCGAGGCCGGCGACTTCGTCGTCCTCAACTGGCGGGCCGTGTGCGGGCAGTGCCGGTCGTGCCGGCGGGGACGGCCCTGGTACTGCTTCGCCACCCACAACGCCACCCAGGCCATGACCCTGGCCGACGGCACGGCGCTCTCGCCCGCCCTCGGCATCGGGGCCTTCGCCGAGAAGACCCTCGTGGCGGCGGGCCAGTGCACGCCGGTGGACCCCCGGGCCCGCCCCGAGGCGGTCGGGCTCCTCGGGTGCGGGGTCATGGCCGGGCTGGGGGCGGCCATGTTCACCGGTGAGGTGGGGCACGGCGACAGCGTGGCGGTGTTCGGGTGCGGCGGCGTGGGGTGCGCCGCCGTGGCCGGGTCCGTGCTGGCCGGGGCGTCCACCGTCATCGCCGTGGACCTCGATCCGCGCAAGCTCGAGCTCGCCGCCGGGTTCGGCGCCACCCACACCGTGGACGCCTCGGCCACCGACCCGGTGGAGGCGGTACGCGCCCTCACCGGGGGCAACGGCGCCGACGTGTGCATCGAGGCGGTGGGCCATCCCGCCGTCATGGAGCAGGCCTTCTTCGCCCGCGACCTGGCCGGGACGCTGGTCCAGGTGGGCGTGCCCACCCCCGACATGCGGATCGACCTGCCCATGATCGAGTTCTTCGGCCGGGGCGGGCGCCTCAAGCCCAGCTGGTACGGCGACTGCCTGCCCTCGCGCGACTTCCCCGTGCTCGTCGACCTGTACCTGGGCGGGCGCCTCGACCTCGACGGCTTCGTGTCGGAGACCATCGCCCTGGACCAGGTCGAGGAGGCCTTCCATCGCATGGAGGGCGGCGAGGTCCTGCGCTCGGTGGTGGTCGTGGGCGACTGAGCACCGTGCCCGCCGCGTCACCGGGCCGCCCGGCCCACCGAGCGACCGCCCACCGAGCGACCGGACCACCGACCCCGAGGAGCGCACCGTGAAACTGGGCCTGCAGATCCCCAACTTCAGCCTGGCCGTCCCCGACGAGGAGCTCTTCGACGCCGTGTCGGGCCAGGCCGCCGCGGCCGAGGAGGCCGGCTTCGACTCGGTGTGGGTCATGGACCACTTCTTCCAGCTGCCCGCCCTGGGGGGTCCGGCCGAGCCCATGTTCGAGGCCTACACCCTCCTCGGGGCCCTGGCCGCCCGCACCGGCCGGGTGCGCCTGGGGGCGCTCGTCACCGGCGTCACCTACCGCAACCCGGCCCTCCTGGCCAAGATCGTCACCACCCTCGACGTCATCAGCGCCGGCCGCGCCATGCTCGGCATCGGGGCCGCCTGGTACGACGTGGAGCACGAGGGTCTGGGGGTGGACTTCCCCCCGGCGGGCGAGCGCCTCGACCGCCTCGAGGAGGCCGTCCA
>DATJOV010000064.1:0-2733 GCA_035506735.1 Acidimicrobiales bacterium
CGCTGCGGCCCGATCCGGCCGGGCTCTCCACGGAGGACCTGATCGGGGGCGTCGACCGGGGCATCTACGTGGTCGGGGACCGCTCCTGGTCCATCGACATGCAGCGCTACAACTTCCAGTTCACGGGGCAGCGCTTCTACCGCATCGAGCGGGGCCGCCTGGCCGGGCAGCTGCGCGACGTCGCCTACCAGGCCCAGACCACGGACTTCTGGGGGTCCCTCGAGGCCGTGGGCGGTCCGGCCACCTACGTCCTGGGCGGGGCCTTCAACTGCGGCAAGGGCCAGCCCGGGCAGGTGGCGCCGGTCAGCCACGGGTGCCCCTCGGTCCTGGTGCGCGGCATCCGGGTGCTCAACACCCGGGCCGAGGCGGCCCGGTGAGCACCGGTGCCGACCCCGGGGCGGCCCTGCCCCCTCCCCAGGACGTGGTGGAGCTGGCCCTGGCCCTGAGCCGGGGCGAGGGCTGCGCCGTGCTGGTGGAGGAGGTCAGCCAGACCGAGGTGCGCTTCGCCAACAGCACCACCACCACCAACGGGGTCCGCCGGGGCAGGCGGGTGGCGGTGGTGAGCTTCCGCCTGGGGGGACGGGCCGGCCCGGGCGGCGCCGACCCCGGGGCCGGCACCCGAACCGTGGGTGGGGCCCCCACGGCGGTGGGGGTGGCCAGCGGGAGCGGCGACGTGGACGTGGAGGCCCTGGTGCGCCGGGCCGAGGCCGAGGCGGCCGCGGTCGAGCCCGCCGACGACGCCTTCCCCCTGGTCGACCCGTCCGCCGTCCCCGCCCCGGGGCGCTTCGACGACCCCCCCGGCCTCACCGCCCCGGGCGTCCTGGGGGACGTGCTCGGCGACCTGGCGGGCGCCTTCCGCCGGGCCCGGGCCACCGACGTGGTGCTGTCGGGCTTCGCCACCCACGGGGTGGAGACCACCTACCTGGGAACGAGCACCGGGGTGCGGGCCCGCCACGCCCAGCCGGCCGGATCGATGGAGCTCGTGGGCCGCAGCACCGACGGGTCCCGCTCGGCCTGGACGGGCGCCGCCACCGCCACCTTCGCCGACGTGGAGGTGGCCGCCTTCGAGGAGCGGGTCCACCGCCGCCTGGACTGGGCCCGGCACCGCGTCGAGCTCCCGGCCGGGCGCTACGAGGTCCTCCTCCCCCCCGACGCCACGGCCGACCTCATGGTGCCCCTGTCCCAGGAGCTCTCGGGCCGGGCCGCCGAGGAGGGCCGCAGCCCCTTCTCGGCCCCGGGGGGAGGCACCCGCCTCGGCCGGCGGCTGTGCGATCTCCCCTTCGAGCTGCGGGGTGACCCCGCCGCCCCCGGGCTCGAGTCCGCCCCCTTCCTGGCCACGGCGGCCTCGGGGCCCGACGTGTCGGTGTTCGACAACGGCCTGCCCGTCCCGGCCACGGCCTGGATCGAGGCCGGGGTGCTGCGCCGCCTGCGCTACCACCGGGCCGGGGCGGCCCGCGCCGGCACCGCCCCCACCCCGCCGGTGGGGAACCTGGTGCTGTCGCTCCCCGCCTCCGGGGGCGGGGCCGGCCCCAGCCTCGAGGACATGATCGGCACCACCGAGCGGGCCCTCCTGCTCACCTGCCTGTGGTACATCCGGGAGGTCGACCCGGTGACCCTGCTCCTCACCGGGCTCACCCGCGACGGCGTCTACCTGGTGGAGGGGGGCGAGATCGTCGGCGCCGTCAACAACTTCCGCTTCAACGAGAGCCCCCTCGACGTGCTGGCCCGGACGGCGGAGGCGGGCGCCACGGTGCGGGCCCTGTCGCGGGAGTGGGGGGAGTGGATGCCCCGCACCGCCATGCCCCCACTGCGGGTGGCCGACTTCAACATGAGCTCGGTCAGCCCGGCCAGCTGACCGGCGCCACGGCCCGGCGCCGCCCCTGACCTCTCAGGCCAGGGCACCCACCACGTGGTTCACGCAGGCGCACAGGGCGGCCACGTCCTCGGGGTCGATGGCGGGGAACATGGCCACGCGCAGCTGGTTGCGGCCCAGCTTGCGGTAGGGCTCGGTGTCGACGATGCCGTTGGCCCGCAGCACCTTGGCCACGGTGGCGGCGTCCACGGCGTCCACGAAGTCCACCGTCCCCACCACGTGGCTGCGCTCGGACGGCTTGCCCACGAAGGGGGTGGCGAAGTCGGACTGCTCGGCCCAGGTGTAGAGGATCTCGGCCGAACGGTCGCAGCGCCCCGCGCACCACTCCAGCCCCCCGCCCTGGAGCATCCACTCCACCTGCTCGGCCAGGAGCAGGAGGGTGGCAAGGGCCGGGGTGTTGTAGGTCTGGTTCTGCGCCGAGTTGTCGATGGCCACGGCCAGGTCCAGGAAGGCCGGGACCCAGCGCCCGCCCGCCCCGATGCGCCGCACCCGGTCGAGGGCGGCGGGGGAGAGCAGGGCCACCCACAGCCCCCCGTCGGCGGCGAAGCACTTCTGGGGGGCGAAGTAGTAGGCGTCGAAGGCGGCCGGGTCCACCCGCAGGCCCCCGGCGGCCGAGGTGCCGTCCACCGCCACCACCGCCCCCTCGGCCGGCCGCCGGACGGTCATGGCCACGCCGGTCGAGGTCTCGTTGTGGGTGAGGGCGTAGAGGTCGACGTCGGGATCGGCCACGGCCTCGGGGTGGGTGCCGGCCGGGGCCTCGATGACGCGGGGGTCCTCGAGGTGGGGGGCGGCGGCGGCCGCCGCCGCGAACTTGGAGGAGAACTCGCCGAAGGAGAGGTGCTGGCTGCGCCGCTCAATGA
>DATJOV010000065.1:0-10673 GCA_035506735.1 Acidimicrobiales bacterium
GGCGGCACACCCCCCGGGGCCCGTGGCGCGGGGGCGGTAACCGCCCCGTCACACCCTCGACACGCAGGGGAAACACTGCCCCGGCGCCGGGCCCGCCCCGCCCGGGGGTGTAGGGGGGCGCCGACCTGGGCATGGTCCTTCCCGCCACAACAGCCTCTTTACGAACAGGAGCACCCGGTCCTACTGTGTGGCCCTTCTCCGATCGACCAGAAGGAGTCGGGGCGATGTCCGTGGCATGGCAGCACCAGGCAAGGCCCAATGGCGGCCCGCAGCGGGACCCGGTTTCGCTGTGTGGGATCGGCGCCGTCACCGGCTATGGCTGGGGCCACAAGCTCCTCGTCGAGGGCCTCTTGTCGGGCGAGTCGGCCGTCCGGCCCACTCCCGGCTTCTCCCCCCACTTCGAGGACGACGTGGCCTGGGTGGCCCGCATCGAGGACGAGGGCGACCCCGAGGACGGCCCGTCGCGCTACCACCGCGCCGTGCGCTTCGCCGCCCGCCAGGCCGTCCACGACGCCCTCGACCGGGGGTGGCGGCCGGGCCCGGTGGTGGGCACCGTGCACGGCTACGTCCTGGCCGACGTGGACGCCTGGCGCGCCTACCACCACCGGGGCGGCCTGCACGCCACCAAGCGGGAGTGGATGTCGCTCATGCCCTCCACCGTGCTGTCCATGATCGCCCAGGAGTTCGGCTTCCACGGCCCCACCATGGGGGTGACGGCCATGTGCGCCTCGGGGGTGGCGGGGATCGTCACGGCCCAGATGTGGATCAACGCCGGCATGGCCGACGACGTCCTCGTGATCATGTCCGACATCTCGCTCACGCCCGAGAACTGCGCCGCCTTCGCCAAGGTGGGGGTGCTCTTCGTGGACGGACCCTCCATGGACCTGTGCCGGCCCTTCCAGGA
This sequence comes from Acidimicrobiales bacterium, assembly GCA_035506735.1. Classification (GTDB taxonomy): domain Bacteria; phylum Actinomycetota; class Acidimicrobiia; order Acidimicrobiales; family UBA8190; genus DATJOV01. Next base: position 905 of record DATJOV010000065.1, read on the forward strand.
GGGCAGCAGGGGCTTCACGGCGGGCGAGGCGGCCGTGGCCTTCGTGGTGTCGCGCCGCCCCGGCGGCTCCTACGCCACCGTGCTGGGCGGGGCCATGACCCACGACGGCTACCACGCCATCCACATCGCCCCCGACCACACCCAGGTCTTCGCCGCCTTCGTGGGGGCCATCGAGCACAGCGGGGTCCACCCCAGCGAGATCGCCTACGTCAACGCCCACGGTCCCGGGACCCAGCAGTGCGACAGCGCCGAGGCCGCCGTCTTCGACGCCATGTTCCCCAACGCCGAGGGCATCTTCTCGGTCAAGCCCCTGTCCGGGCACTGCCAGGGGGCGGCCGGGGCGGTCGAGCTGTGCGCCTCGCTCTACGGCCTCGAGCGCGGCGTCATCCCCGCCCCGCCCCGGGTGGCCAAGGGCCACCCCCGCCTCCTGGACGGGCCCACCGCCTGCGTGGAGGGCCCGGTGGTGAAGTCGTCGCTCGGCATGGGCGGCCACAACGCCGTCATGGTGCTCGAGGCCGCCGCCCGCTGAGCCACCCCCGGGTCGGGCGGCACCGGCCCGGGCCACGCCGGTAGGCTCCGGCGACGGTGCCCACCCCGACGACGACCACACCGGCGGTGGCGGTGGAGCCCACCCCGTGGGAGCCGGCCGCGGCGGCGGTGGCGGCGGGCGGGGGCCGGGTGGTGCCCCTGGACGAGGCCGACGCCGTGGTGTGGGTGGACTGGCACGACCCCGGTCGCCTGGCGGCGGCCCTGGCCGAGCGGCCCCGGGTGCGCTGGGTGCACCTGCCCGGGGCCGGCATCGAGTCGTTCCTGGCCATCGGCCCCGGCACCGACGGCCGGGTGTGGACGTGCTCCAAGGGGGCCCACTCGGTGCTCATCGCCGAGCACGCCATGGCCCTGGCCCTGGCCGGGCTGCACGGCCTGCCCGAGGCGGCCCGGCGCACGGCGTGGGGGCCGGCCGCCGTGGGGGCCCTGGTGGGCCGGCCCGTCACCGTGGTGGGCGGGGGCGGCATCGCCACCGCCCTGGTGCGCATGCTGGCCCCCTTCGAGGCGCCCGTCACGGTGGTGCGCCGACGCCCCGATCCCGTCCCGGGGGCGGTGCGCACCCTTCCCGCCACCGCCCTGCACGAGGCCCTGCCCGAGGCCCGCCTGGTGGTGCTGGCCCTGGCCCTCACCCCGGCCACCACCGGCATCATCGGGGCAGCGGAGCTGGCCCGCATGCACCGCAGGGCGTGGCTGGTGAACGTGAGCCGGGGCCGCCACGTCGACACCGACGCCCTGGTGGCGGCCCTAGGGGCCGGGACCATCGGCGGTGCCGCCCTCGACGTCACCGATCCCGAGCCCCTGCCCGAGGGCCATCCCCTGTGGGGCCTCCCCAACTGCATCGTCACCCCCCACAGCGCCGGCGCCTCGGCCCCGGTCATGGGCCTGCTGGCCCGACGGGTCGAGGACAACGTGCGCCGCTTCGCCGCCGGCCTGCCCCTGGTGGGCGTGATCGACCCCGAGGCCGGCTACTGACCCTGCGCTCCTGATCGGGCCGGCGCAGGAGCGGGTACGGGCGCGGGCGCGGCACGGCGGGAGCACCGGTAGTGTCCGGCGCCATGAAGATCGGTGACGTGGTCGAAGACTTCGAGCTCCCCGACGAGACCGGGACCCCCCGGCGCCTGAGCGACCTGCTCCAGGCCGGGCCGGTGGTGCTGTTCTTCTATCCCGCCGCCATGACCACGGGATGCACGCGCGAGAGCTGCCACTTCCGCGACCTGAAGGCCGAGTTCGAGACGGTGGGGGCCCAGCGGGTGGGGATCAGCGCCGACAGCGTGGAGAAGCAGCAGCAGTTCTCCACCAAGTACAGCTTCGACTACCCCCTCCTGTCCGATCCCGAGCGCACCGTGGCCGACCAGTTCGGGGTCAAGCGCAACCTCTCCATCCTCCCCAACAAGCGGGCCACCTTCGTCATCGACACCGACCGGCGCGTCCTGGCCGTCATCGCCAGCGAGCTCAACATGCGCACCCACGCCGACCAGGCCCTGGAAGTCCTGCGCCGGCGGGCCGGCACGACCCGCTCCTGACGACGGCGCGCAGCGGGGCGGGCCCGGGCGCCCTCCTCAGCCGATGTGGTCGGCCGGGACGGTGCCGAGCGCCCCGCGCTGGTAGTCCTCCATGGCCTGGACGATCTCGGCCCGGGAGTTCATGACGAAGGGGCCGTAGGCGACGACGGGCTCGCCGATGGGACGGCCGCCGAGGACGAGGACCTCGAGATCGGCGCTGCGCGAGTCCTGGCGCTCGTCCGCCCCCAGCACCACCGTGTCGCCGGGGCCGAAGACGGCCAGGTTGCCGCGCCGGACCGGACGGCGGTCCGGGCCCACCGACCCCGAGCCCCCGAGCACGTAGGCCAGGGCGTTGTAGTCACGCCGCCACGGCAGCTCGACCCGGGCCCCGGGGGCCACCGTGACGTGGGTCATGGCCATGGGGGTGTGGGTCACGCCCGGCCCGGCGTGGCCGCCGATGTCGCCGGCGATGACCCGTACCAGGGCCCCGCCGTCGGGCGAGGCCACCAGTGCCACCTGGCCCGCTGCGATGTCCTGGTAGCGGGGGTCCACCCACTTGTCCCGGGACGGGAGGTTGACCCACAGCTGGATGCCGTGGAAGAGCCCCCCGCTGGCCACCAGGGCCTCGGGCGGGCGCTCGATGTGGAGGATGCCGGCCCCCGCCGTCATCCACTGGGTGTCGCCGTTGGTGATGAGCCCCCCGCCCCCGGTCGAGTCCTGGTGCTGGAAGGTCCCGTCGATCATGTAGGTAACGGTCTCGAAGCCCCGGTGCGGGTGCCAGGCCGTGCCCCTCGGCTCACCGGGGCCGTAGTCGACCTCGCCCATCTGGTCCATGTGCACGAAGGGGTCGAGGTGGGCCAGGTCCACCCCGGCGAAGGCCCGCCGCACCGGGAAGCCCTCCCCCTCGTAGCCGGCCGGGGCGTCGGTGACGCTCAGCACGGGCCGGTCCACCGCTCCCGGCCCCTCGGGCCGGGCCAGGCGGGGCAGGGACGTGATGTCGTCCACGGTCACAGCCGGCATGGAAGTCCTCCTCGATCCTCGGTCCGGGCGGGCAGGCGGACCCCGCCCGCTCGGCACTGCGCTGCTGGTGCAACAGTAGTTGCGCGCGCAACATTCCCCCGGAGCCGGGCCGTCGCCACCCCGCCCCGGTTCGGGCCCCTCAGGTGGGCCATGGCAGGGGGAGGGGGACCTCGTCCCCCGGGTCGAAACCCGTGTGCCCCTCCCGGCCCAGGAACCACACCTTCCCCTGGCCCTGCACCTGCCACGACGGCCCCGACCCCACCAGGGCGGTGTCCTCCTCGATGCCCACCAGGGCGGTCCCGGGGGGCTGCCAGGCGGCGAAGCGGGCCTCCACGCCGGGGCGCCAGCGCTCCATCTGGTCGAAGTGGGGGATGACGGCCAGACCCGGGACGAGGCCCAGTCCGTCAGGGGCCGGTCCGTCGGGGCCCGGTCCGTCGGGGCCCGGTCCGAGGAGGTCCCCGGGGGCACCGGCGGTCAGGGCCATGGCCCCGGCCGAGCACCCCGCCAGGGCGGCGCCGTGGCGCCAGGCCGCTGCCACCGCCGCCCCCAGGGCCGTGCCCCCCAGGGTGGCGGCCAGGTGGTGGGGGTCGCCCCCCGAGAGATAGACGAGCCCGGCGCCGGCCACCGCCCCGGCCACGGCGGGGTCCTCGGCCTGGGCCCGGGTGCGGACGTCCAGGCCCACCGCCTCCACCCCCATGGCCCGGTAGTGGTCACGGCCCAGTTCGAGCCAGTAGGCCACCCGGGCGTCGCCCTCCAGGGCGGCGGCGGTGGGGATGACCACGGCCCGGGGCGGGCGGCCCCGCAGGAGGGCGGCGTCGACCCCGGCCATCACGGGGAGGAACTCCCCGCTCCCGACCAGCGCCACCGGTCCGGGCCCACCGGCCATCGTGCCTCCCGGTCCCGGGGGCGTGCGTCCCGGCGACGGCGTCACCGTAGCGGGGGGCCCGCCGGCGGCGGCCCCCGGCCGGAACCGGGGGCGCGGCTCAGGCCGCGGGGCGGGCCGGGACCTCGGCCGGGACGGCGGGCACGGCCGACGGGACCAGGGCGTCGATGCCGGCACTGAACCGCACCACGATGCCGGCCTCCCGCATGACCCGCACGAACCACGAGGTCGAGAGGGCGATGCCCCCCAGGGTGAGGACGGCCGAGACCACCGATCGCTCCACCACGAAGCTGCGCACCGACGACGCCAGCAACAGCCACATCACGAACCCCGCCTGCGTGGTGAGCACCACGCACCACAGCAGCGACAGGCGGAGGAAGAAGCGGCGGACGAAGGGCCGGGAGAACATCTCGGGATCGAGGGGGCAGAAGTCGTGGGCCAGGCGCTCGATGAGGGGCCGCCGGACCAGGGCGCTGCCCAGGAAGACCAGGGCCACCAGGAAGGTGCTGGCCGTGGGCTGGACGAAATAGAGGAAGGCGCTCCCCGTGGCGTAGGCCACGACGGTGCGGAGGGCCACCAGGACCACCGACAGGACCAGGACGGCGGGGACGCGGCGGCGCCGCACCAGGCGGTGCCCCAGGGCCAGGACCGACCAGCCCAGGGCGGCGACGAGGGCCCCCTCGAACCCGGCCGTCACCAGCACCACGTAGAAGAGGACGCCGGGGACGATGGTGCTCTCCAGGAGGGGCGGCCCGGCGTGGCGCACGAAGGCGCGCAGGGACGGCAACCGAAGGATCCCTTCCCCCCCGTTGTCGTCGCCGGCTGCGTCGGCGCCCTGCCCCGCGCGCGGATCGGAATCGAAACCCGCCCTGATCGCCTCACGGTAGCAGTGGCCCTCGTTCGCGCGTAAGGCGCGGGGACGGGGAATTTCGGCCATGCAGGGTGGCAACAAATAGCACTTTCGGCCCTTCCGACTCGGGACCAACAGTTCGTCAAGGCGGCGCGACCCACCGACGATGCCCAGCTCAGACGGGTCGACCGCCGAGGACGGAGCCGGAGAGGAGCCGGCCGGCGCCGAGGAGCACGGGAACCCCGACGACAAAGGCAAACCCCTCGTGAGGGGGGGACGCAAAGCCACGGGACTCGAGAGAGTCAGCCGGGTTGCCGAAGTGAGTACGCACCGGACCCACGGGGCCTTGGTAGCACGCGCCCATTTCCCAGACCCGGTCTCTAGCGGAGGAAGAGAGACATGGGTCCAAGGATCGTCCGATCGAGGACGCGAACCGGCGGGCGCGCCGCCCGTCTGCTGCTGGCCGGAAGCATGGCCTCGGCCGCTCTGCTCGGGGCGGTGGGCGCCCTGGGATCGGCCCCCCAGGCATCGGCTGCCGGCTCGTCCATCTACGAAGGCCTGTTCGTGAACGCCCAGACCGCCAGCGCGGTGCAGTCCCAGGCGTCCGAGCTGGGCGTGCCCGTCAACACCATGACCGTGTACGCCGACGGCAGCGCCTACAACAGCTACTCGCCCTCGTCGGGGCCCCTCACCCTGCTGCTCGGGGTGGGCGCGCTCACCCCGTCGGAGGCCACCACCATCGGTGAGTCCCTGGTGGCCAGCGGCCACGCCGACACCATCTGGCGGATCATGTGGGAGATGAACCAGAACGTCTCGGGCTGGTTCGACGACTGGAACCAGAACGCCATGTCGGCGGCGACCTACATCTCCACCTTCCAGGCCATCGTGAACGCCGCCCGGGCCGTGCCCGGTGAGGACTTCCAGTTCATGTGGAACCCCAACGGGGGGACGGGCAACGAGAACGCCGGTCGCACCTGGGACGACACCTACCCCGGCGACGCCTACGTCGACATGATCGGCGTGGACCAGTACGACTTCTCGGGCTACCAGGCCAACATCACCCAGGTCGAGGACTTCGCCCAGACCCACGGCAAGGCCTTCGCCATCCCCGAGTGGGGCCTCAACGGCTCGGACGACCCGGCGTACATCAACTACGTCTCGGGTGTGTGCCACAGCGGTGACGTGGCCCTCGAGGCCTACTTCGACTACGAGGGCTCGGTCAACTCGTGGCTGGGAGACTTCCCCCAGTCCCAGGCGGCCTTCAGCGCCGACTTCGCCACGGCCATCCCCTCGAGCGGCACCTCCACCACCCCCCCGGTGACGACGCCCCCCACCACGACGCCGCCGGTGACGACGCCCCCCACCACGACGCCCCCCACCACGACGCCGCCGGTGACGACGCCGCCCACCACGACGCCGCCCACCACGGTGACGACGCCCCCCACCACCACGACGCCGCCGTCCACCACCACCACGGTGCCCGCCGCCCCCCCGGCCGTGCCCTCGGGCCTCTCGGCCAGCGTGAGCGGCTCGACCGTGACCCTGTCGTGGACCAACCCGGCCGGGACGCTGGGCGACGACGTCTTCCGTGACGGGAGCGAGATCGCCTGGCCCGGCTGGCCCAACGGCGTGGTGAGCTCCTACCAGGACACCGGGGTGGCCACCGGCACCCACACCTACACGGTGGCGGCCTACAACTCCGACGGCCTCGGGAGCCAGACGGCGGCGGTGACGGCGGTGGTGGCCCCGGCCACGCCGCCCACCACGGTGCCCCCCACCACGGTGCCGCCGGTGACCACCCCGCCGGTCACCACGCCCCCCGCCGGCAAGGTGCCCCCGGCCGCCGGACACGGGCACGGGCACGGGCACGGGCGCAGCACGCACCACGCCCGGCGCCAGGTGAAGCGCCACAACCGTCTGGTCATGGTCCCCCTGGCCCGCGCCAGCTGATGCGGCCGCTCGGCTGAGCGTGAACGCAGCGAGGTCCGGCCCCGGCGCTCCCGTTGTGGGGGCGTTGGGGCCGGACTGCCGCGTCCGGTGACGACCCGGGCCACCAGGGCTTCTGACGCCGGGCCGGGCCCGCCACCCCGGGTGGCGTCCCTCACGATCCTGGAGCCCACCCTCCGACCGCTCAAGGTGGCAAAAACCAGCGCCGATAGTGAACAACGAGCCACGTCCGCGTGGCTCGTTGTGTTTCTCGACGACGTGTCGGAGCGACGGAGCGCGATGAAGGGCTCGGGAATCGGGTGGCTCCTGGGGCTGCCCAAGGGCGTGACGGTGGCGGCGCTGTCGGCGGCGCTGGCGACCACGGTCGGGGTCGACCTGACCTCGGCCGGCCCTGCCCCCGTGGCGGCGGCGGCCCCGGCCCCGAGCACCACGGCCGCCCCGGCGCCGAGCACCACGGCCGCGCCGGCCCCCACCACCACGACGGCCCCGGCCCCGACCACGACGGCCGTCCCCGCTCCCGCCCCCACCACCACGGCGGTCCCGGCCCACGCCCCGGCCCGGGCCCTGGCCCCGTCGCCCCCGGCCCGCTCCGCCCCCCCGGCCCGCCCCGCCCCGGCCCCGGCCGGGGCCCGCTCCCCCCGGGCGGTGCCCTTCGGGGTGTACGTCGGGGCGGGGGATCCGGCCGGGGTGGCCGCCTTCGCCGCCGCCACCGGGACCCATCCCCGCTATGCCTCGGACTACCTCCCCACCGACCAGGGCTGGGCCGGGATGACCCAGGCCTCCACCCTGTCGTGGCTCACCGGGGCATGGAAGGGGAGCGGCTACACCCTGGTCCTGGGCGTCCCCATGATCCCCACCGACGCGTCGGGCACCCCTCAGGGCACCCTGGCGGCGGGGGCGGCGGGGCAGTACGACGCCTCCTTCGTCACCCTGGCCCAGGAGCTCGTGGCGGGGGGGGAGGGCGACGCCGTCCTCCGCCTCGGGTGGGAGTTCAACGGCGACTGGTACCCGTGGAGCGTCACCGACGCCACCGACGCGGCCGACTACGCCGCCTACTTCCGGGCCATCGTCACCGCCATGCGCTCGGTGCCGGGGCAGGCCTTCTGCTTCGTGTGGAACCCCAACGACGGGGGCTCCTACGGCGACGCCTACACCCCGGCCCAGGCCTACCCGGGCAACGCCTACGTGGACGACGTCGGCATCGACGTCTACGACCAGTGCTGGTCGTCGCCCCAGACCCCGGCGGCGGCGTGGGCCGAGGCGTCCGCCGGGACGTGGGGGCTCGACTGGGCGGTGGGCTTCGCCGCCGCCCAGGGCAAGCCCGTGGCCGTCCCCGAGTGGGGCCTCGACGGGGGGGTGCCCCAGGGCATGGGGGACGACCCCGCCTTCGTCTCCACCTTCGGAGCCTGGATCGCCGCCAACGACGTGGCCTTCACGAGCTACTTCGACGACGACGTCGCCGACGGCTCCCACGACCTCCTCGACGGCTCCTTCCCCGACGCCCTGGCCGCCTTCCGGACGGTGTTCGGGTGAGCGGTCCCGCCCTCCTGTCGGGGCCCGGAGGGTGGGGTCCGGCCTCACCCATGGTGGTCGTCTGTGCGGCGTTCTCCCTGGTCAGCGGCCTTGTCACGACACGTGCGCGGCGCAGCACCACGGAGCGTTGCGCTGCCCTTGTTACAAACCCCGGCGGTGCGCGCCGATAGTGATGTTGCAGGTGTGACACAGCGTGACGGTGTGGCGTCCGGGGTCAGGGTGGACCCGGAGAGCCGGTCCGGACGGCGCACCGCGAGCACCACACGACACACGACTTGGCACACCCCCGTGAGGGGGCGACGCAGCGCAACGGAACTCGACGAGTCAGCCGGGCGGGCCGAGGCGGTGGGGGCACCAAGACCACGAGGGCTTGGCGCCGCGCGCCTCGCACCCCGTCCGGCCTCGAGGAGGCGAACATCGTGGGCCGATCACACGCGACGAGCACGAGCACGACGAGAGGGACAGGCGGGGTCCCGGGGACGACGAGGGCGGACGAGGGCACCGGCCCGGGGCGGATGCGGCCCCGCCGGGCCCTGCGGGTGGCGATGTGCCTGTCCACCCTGGTCGCCGTCATCGGGGGGGCGCTGTGGACCGGCGCCGCCCACGCCGCCTCGGGGGCCGCCGCCGTCCCCCTGGGGGACTACGCCGGGTGGGTCGACCCCTCGGGCATCGCCGCCTTCGGGTCGGCCACCGGGACCCATCCCACCCTGGCCACCGACTACCTCGACTGGGACGGCTCGTGGGCCGCCATGGACAGCGCCTCGGGCATGGGGGGCTGGGCCGGCACCGGCTACCGCCTGGTCCTGGCCGTGCCCATGATCCCGGGCTCCTCGGGGGCCACCCTGGCGGCCGGGGCCACCGGCGCCTACGACGCCTACTTCGCCACCCTGGCCCAGAACCTGGTGAAGGAGGGGGTGGGCAACGCCATCGTGCGACTGGGGTGGGAGTTCAACGGCACCTGGTACCCCTGGAGCGTGGCCAACGACACCGACGCCGCGAACTTCGCCGCCTACTGGCGCCAGATCGTCACCACCATGCGGGGGGTGGCGGGCCAGAGCTTCGGGTTCCTGTGGAACCCCAACCTGGGGGGCTCCTCGTCGTGGGACCTCGAGGACGCCTACCCCGGCAACGCCTACGTGGACTACATCGGCTCGGACACCTACGACGAGTACTGGGGCAGCCCCATGACCCCCGCCAACGCCTGGGCCAACACCCTCGGCCAGACCTGGGGCCTCGACTGGGTGGCGAGCTTCGCCGCCTCCGAGGGCAAGCCCATCGCCATCCCCGAGTGGTCGGTGTGCATCCGCTCCGACGGCCACGGCATGGGGGACGACCCCTACTTCGTGAACGAGTTCTCGGCCTGGATCGCCAGCCACGACGTGGCCTTCACCGACATCTTCGCCTTCAACGACACGGCCGGGGGCCAGGACAACGACATCACCGACGGCAACTTCCCGAACGCCCTGGCGGCGTTCAGGACCGACTTCG
>DATJOV010000066.1:0-4799 GCA_035506735.1 Acidimicrobiales bacterium
GCTGGAGGCCCGGCCCGGGCGCGGCCGTCCCGGGATCCGGGCACGGAGCGTGCCCGCCGCCCGGCCACAGCGCGAGAGGTGAGAAGGCAGACCGATGAAGGTGTGGATCGACCAGGACCTGTGCACGGGGGACGGCCTCTGCGAGGAGATCGCCCCCGCCGTCTTCACCCTGCTCGACGACGGTCTCGCCTACGTCAAGGAGGGCGACGACGTCCGCAACGAGCCGGGGGGCTCCGCGGGCATGGCCGCCGTGCCGCCGGACCTCGAGGAGGCCGTCACCGAGGCCGCCGAGGAGTGCCCCGGGGAGTGCATCTTCATCGAAGCCGGCTGAGCACCGGTCACGGCCCGGTGCCCCCGGGCCCCGGGCCGTCGGGCGCCCCGGCGCCGCCGCCGTCGGCGCCCTCCCCCGGCTCCTCGACCAGGCGGCGGGCCGTGGTGAGGAATCCGGTGTGGGCCACCATGCGGTGGTCGGGGCGCACCGAGCGCTCCTCCACGTGCCAGGTGCGCCGCAGCACCTCGAAGGTCTCGGCCATCCCGAAGGGCCCCCGGCCCAGACCGGCCCGCAGGGCCGCCACCTGGGTGACCGAGGGGACGTAGGCGAGGACGATCCCGCCCGGGCGCAGGGCCCGGGCCACCGGCCCCAGGGCCCGCCACGGCTCGGGCAGGTCGAGGACGACCCGGTCGAGCTCCTCCTCGTCGATGCCGGCGTAGACGTCGCGCTCCTCCACCCGGTAGCGGGGGTCGGGCCCCGCCCACGCCGCCACGTTGGCCCGGGCCCCGGCGGCGAAGTCGGGGCGCACCTCGTAGCCGATCACCTCGGCCCCGGCCCGGAGGAGGGCCATCGACAGCGCCCCCGAGCCGACCCCCGCCTCGAGGACCCGCATGCCGGGGCCGATGTCGGCGGCCAGCAGGATGGCCCCCAGGTCCTTCGGATAGATCACCTGGGCCCCGCGCGGCATCTTGAGCACCACGTCGCCCAGGGTGGGACGCAGCACCAGGAAGCGCCGCCCCGTGGAGGCGGCCACGGTCGAGCCCTCGGGCCGGCCCAGGACGGCATCGTGGGCCAGGATGCCGCTGTGGGTGTGGAAGTGCGCCCCCGCCACCAGGGTCACGAGGTAGCGACGCTGCTTGGGGTCGACCAGCAGCACCCGCTCCCCGACCCCCAGCGGCCCCCGGACGGGATGGGCCGGCGCCGTCACTCCCCGCCGGTGCCGGAGCGCTTCGACCCGCCCTGGGCACCCTCGGTCATGTCCAGCACGAGGCGCTCGCCCGCCGCCAGGCGCCCGCTCCACAGGACCGTGCCCCGGTCCGAGCGGGCCCGCCGCACCAGCCAGGCCGCTCCCGCCACGGCCAGCCACAGCGGCTCCCCCGCCCGGCCGCGCCGACGGGCCAGGGAGACGAGCCGCCCCAGGAGCCAGTCCACCGGCGCTCAGACCCGGCGGATCTCGACCACGGCGGAACGGCGCCGACCCCGGCGGCGGCCCAGGAGATAGGCCACCAGCACCGCCAGGAGGACGCCGGCGACGGCCCCGCTCACGAGCTTGGGACGGGCCGACTCCACCGAGTCCTCGACCCCCCCGGCCATCTCCCGGAGCTTGGACTCGAGGTCGTCGCGGGTGATCCTCGCCGTGGTGGCCATGTCAGTCCCTCCCCTGCGCTCGGTCCCGGGCGGCCCCCGGGCCCTGGGTGATGCGCCACACCGCCAGGCCCAGGACGGCCAGGGCCAGCACGGCGGTGATGAGATACGGCAACCAGCTCAGGTGACCGGTGAAGGTCGTGCCGGTCTCGCTCTGGAGGGCCCGGAGGACGGCCAGGAGCAGGAACACCGACCCCAGGGCCAGCGCTGCCGATCCGGCCACGCCGAAGGCCACGAAGCGCCCCAGGCCCTTGATGGGGCCCAGCGTCTCCTGCTTGGCGTAGTCCACGACGAGCTGGAGGAAGTCGCCGCCCGCGGCGGTGATGCCGCCGCCGCGTCCCGACTCCCTGCCGTCACGTCCGGGCACCGACTCTCCCTCTCCGAGCCCGACCCGGGCGACCGCCCGGGGCCTGGTCCCGGCGACGGGCCGGGCACGGGGCCGGTCAGCCATCCTCCCCCGACCCGCCGAGGCCCCGCAAGCACGACCACGCAGGTGCTCCCCCGTCCCCGGGGGGTCAGGGCCGGTCGGTGAGGAGGTAGGTCGAGCTGGCCTTCACCACCATGCGGCCGGCGGGATCGGCGATCTCGGCCTCCACGAAGGCCACCCGGGCCCCGCCCGAGAGGACCCGGGCCGTGCACGTCAGGGTGCCCCCGTGGGGCACGGGGGCGAGGAAGCTCACCTTCATCTCGGCGTTGGCACAGAACACCTTGCGACCCCGGACCGAGGTCAGGGCGGCCGCCCCCATGGCCGAGTCGCAGCAGGCGGCCAGGAAGCCGCCCTGGAGGATCCCCACCGGGTTGGCGAAGCGCTCGTCGGCGGGCATGTGCCACACGGTGGTGCCCGGCACCGACTTGTCGACGCAGGTCATGCCCAGGGTGAGGTCGCAATTCGGGGGCACCTGCACCCGGGGGTCGGCCACGCCAGACGGTACCGTACGGGTGGCCCGGGACCCCCGGCCCGGCCACGGGCCGACGGCTGACGCCGACGGCCCCCCGGCCTGCCCCGGCCCCCGTCCCCCGGGCCGGTCCGGGGCGGGCGGAGGCGGCCCGGGGTGGAGCCGGCCCGGGGTGGAGTGGCCCGGGCGCCCCGCCGCCGGGTCGGGGGGTGCGGTGGCTCGGGGAGGCCAGGGCGGTAGCGTCGCAGGTGATGCCGTTCGCGGCCGCGCTGAGCGAGCACCCTCTCACCGCCCACGCCGCGGGCGAGGTCACCGGGGCCGTGCTCGAGACCCTGGGCGAGCGACCCGACCTGGCCCTGGTCTTCGTCACCCCGCCCCACGCCGGCGCCCTGGAGGACGTCATGCGGACCGTGCAGGAGGTCCTGCACCCCATGGTGGCGGTGGGAGCGGCGGCGGAATCGGTGGTGGGCCCGCACCGGGAGATCGAGGGGACCGCGGCGGTCACCCTCTTCGCCGGGCACGTGGGTCCCGTCGTCGCCGCCCATCTCGAGATCGAAGGGCGGGGGCCCGACGACGACATCGGGGTGCGGGGATGGCCCGAGTCGCTCCCCTTCGAGCCCCAGGCCCTCCTGCTCGTGGGCGACCCCTTCAGCTTCCCGGTGGAGGCCTTCCTGGACTGGGCCGGGCGCCACCACCCGGGGCTCCCGGTGGTGGGGGGCATGGCCTCGGCCGCCCGGGGACCGGGGGGCAACCGCATCGCCCTCGGCACCCGGGTGCGCAGCACCGGGGCGCTGGCCGTGCTCCTCGGGCCCGGGGCCGAGCTCGCGACGGTGGTCTCCCAGGGGTGCCGGCCCTTCGGGCAGCCCATGGTCGTCACCGCCGCCCGCCGCAACCTCATCGTCGAGCTCGCCGGCCGGCCGGCCCTCGAGCAGCTGGTGGCCCACGCCCGGCGCTCGCTCACCGAGGACGATGGCGCCGTGCTCGAGCAGGGCGGGCTACACGTGGGGCGGGTCCTCGACGAGCACCGGGACCGGTTCGGCCCCGGGGACTTCCTGGTGCGCAACGTGCTCGGGGCCGACCGCTCCAGCGGGGCCATCGCCGTGGGCGACGAGGTGCCGGTGGGCACGACGGTGCAGTTCCACCTGCGCGACGCGGCCGGGGCCGACGCCGACCTGCGCGCCCTGGTCGGAGCCCAGCGGGCCGACGCCGCCCTGGTCTTCACCTGCAACGGCCGGGGCACCCGGCTCTTCGGCCGCCCCCATCACGACGTCGGGGTGGTGGCCGAGCTCCTCGGGCCCGTGCCCGTGGCCGGGTTCTTCGCCGCGGGCGAGCTCGGGCCGGTCGGGGGCCGCAACTTCCTCCACGGGTTCACCGCCTCGGTGGCCCTCCTGCGGGAGCGGCGCACGCCCCCACCGCCCCCGGCGGCGGCAGCGGGGGGAGCCGCTGACGGCGGCGGTCCACCGGGTAGGTTCTGATCGTGAGCGATGCCGACATCGAGCAGTTGGGGATCAACGTCGTCCGGGGCCTGGCCATGGACGCCCCCCAGCGGGCCGATTCGGGCCATCCCGGGACGGCCATGGCCCTGGCCCCGCTCGGTCACGTCCTGTTCACCCGGATCATGCGCTACGACGCCGCCGACCCGCAGTGGCCCGACCGCGACCGCTTCATCCTCTCCAACGGCCACGCCTGCATCCTGCAGTACGCCTTCCTCTACCTCACCGGCTACGGCCTGACCCTCGACGACATCAAGCAGTTCCGCCAGTGGGGCAGCCGCACCCCGGGCCACCCCGAGGTGCACCTCACCACCGGGATCGAGGTGACGACGGGGCCCCTCGGGCAGGGGTTCGGCGACGGCGTGGGGATGGGCATCGCCGAGCGCTGGCTGCGGGCCCGCTTCGGCTCCGACCTGGTGGACCACCACACCTTCGTCCTGTGCGGGGACGGCGACCTCATGGAGGGCATCAGCAACGAGGCCGCCTCCCTGGCCGGGCACCTGGGCCTGGGGCGCCTCATCTACGTCTACGACGACAACCACATCACCATCGACGGCGACACCGCCCTGGCCTACTCCGACAACGTGGTGGAGCGCTTCGAGGCCTACGGGTGGCACGCCGAGAACGTGGGCGAGATCGCCGACGACCTCGACGCCCTGGAGGCCGCCCTGCGCCGGGCCATGGCCGTGGAGGACCGTCCCTCGATCATCACCCTGCGCAGCCACATCGGCTGGCCCTCGCCCCACAAGACCGACAGCGCCGACGCCCACGGCA
>DATJOV010000067.1:0-2842 GCA_035506735.1 Acidimicrobiales bacterium
CACTGCGACCTCGACGGGGCCCTGCTGGAGGTGGCCGACGACGGCGTGGGCATGGCGGCGGGGAAGGCCCTGGGGGCCTCGGGCTACGGACTGCTGGGCATGCGCGAGCGCGCCGACGCCGTGGGTGCCCAGCTGGAGATCACCTCGGGGCCCGGCCAGGGCACCGTGGTCAGGATGAGGATGCGAGCTGCGTGATGACAACAGTGATGATCGCCGACGACCACACCCTGGTGCGCGAGGGCCTGCGCTGGGCCCTCGAGCACGCCGGGCTCGACGTGGTGGGCGAGGCCGGCGACGGCGAGGAGGCCGTCGAGCTGGCCGAGTCCCTGCACCCCGACGTGGTGCTCATGGACCTGTCCCTCCCGGTGCTGTCGGGCGTGGCCGCCACCAAGAAGATCAAGGGCCGCCTGCCCGGCACCGCCGTGCTGGTGCTGTCGATGCTCTCCGACGACACCGCCGTGTCCTCGGCCCTGGGGGCCGGGGCCCGGGGCTACCTGGTGAAGGACAGCACCACGGCCGAGATCGTCGAGGCCGTCCGGCGGGTGGCCGAAGGCCAGCGGGTCCTCGGCCCGAGCCTCACCTACGACCCGGGCGCCGTCCCGGCCCCGGCCGAGCGGCCCGCCGGCGCCACCCTCGGCGCCACCCGGCCCGTCATCTCCAAGCGCGAGGAGGAGGTGCTGCGCCTGCTCGCCACCGGGGTGTCGATCCCCGAGGCGGCCCGGCGCCTGTTCATCAGCGTGAAGACGGTGAAGAACCACCTGTCCTCGATCTACCAGAAGCTCGACTCCCACGACCGGGCCCAGGCCGTGCTGAAGGCCGTGCGCATGGGGCTCATCACCCTGGACTGACCCGGCCGCACCGGGGGACGGGGCCCGGACACCGGGGCCCCGGGGCCGGACCGGGCCGGGGTAGGTCGCACGACCCATGGCGGGCGGCCGGCGGGCCGAGATTGGGCCGGGTGACCTATGGCGCCGGGGGGGCGATTCCCCGATAGTGGGATCCAGGACGCATACCAGCGACTGCACGCCGAAGGATCGTCGGCATTGCCGGACGGGCCGGGGGCGGGCGTGGAACACCGGACGGCACGGCGCGCAGCCGGGATCGTCCTCCGACTCGACGAAGGGGGGGAAACCGTGAACATCGTCTCGCTCGTGACGTACGTGATCGACCCGATCCGCCGCACGTGGAGCCGCCGCAACGAGATGGGTGCCAGCCTCGTCGAGTACGCGCTGCTGCTGGCACTGATCGCCGTGATCGCGCTCGTGGCTCTGCACTTCCTGGGTGGTTCTGTGTCGAACACCCTGAACAAGGTGGGGAACTCGATCAGCAACCCGTCGGGCAACAGCTGATCCTCCTCCGCTCCGTCTGACCACCGCCGACGGCCCAGCCCGCACTCCGGGCTGGGCCGTGGCGCGCCCGACGCCGTACCTCAGGCCACGGCCCGAAAGACCTCGGCCGACGACGAGTGCCACACCAGGCGCCAGCCCGGGTCCCGCCCCAGGTAGCGGGCCAGGGCACCGTCGGTCGGCCACAGGACGTACGCCACGTGGTATCGCCGCAGGACGGGGTCGGGATCCTCGCCCAGGTCGGCCACGGCCAGGTAGGTCGAGAGGACGCCGTCGTCGGTGTAGAGCTCGGTGCGGCCGTCCACGAAGACCTGGCGCCCTGCGCCGTCGAGGTAGTCGTTCCACAGGTAGGTCGAGAAGATCCGGCCCCGGTGCTGGGACAGGAAGGTCACGGCCGCCACCGGGTTGGCCGCCGCCGGGGTGCCGGGGGGGACCACGGGCCCGGCCAGGAACCCCACCCCCAGCAGGACCAGCACCGGCCACACGAGCAGCGTGGGCCGCAGCGTCTCGCTCTTCAGGGGCGCGGTGCGCGCCGCCATGGCGCACCACGCCACGGCGAAGTAGGGGACGAAGCGCACGGCGTCGAGGAGCGAGACGAAGAGGAAGCCGGCCAGCACGAGCTCGAGGGCCGGCACCCGTCCGTCGCTGAGGGCGCAGTAGGCCACGGTCACCACGACGGGGAAGACCACCACCGCCAGGATGGTGGGGTCGTGGAAGTCGGGGGACTGCCACTCGGAGACGAGCTGGCGCACGGCGGGGTTGAAGGTCACCCCGAGGGCGCTGCGGTAGACGGCGGGGCCGAAGGGGTTGACCAGGGTGGCCAGCGCGGCCGAGCCCAGGGATGCCACGGCGGGGCGGCGCCGGAGCGGCTCGCTCCACAGCCGGCCCCGGGCCGGGCCCACCAACGACGACACCACCTCCAGGGCCAGGACCCCGAGACCCAGGAGGAAGCTCCCGTGGAGGTTGGCCCACAGGACGAAGAGCACCGGCACCGCCCACAGCCACCGGGTGCTGCGCCGGGCCAGGGTCAGGGTCAGGAGGAGGAGGGCGAGGAAGAGGTAGCTCACCATCTGGGGGCGGTCGTCGAGGAAGAGGGTGATGGCCGCCCCCGCCTCGATGGCGAGCAGTCCCGTCCACAGCCACCCCGCCCCCACCAGCCGGCACCGCACCACCACGGCCAGGACGGCCAGGGTGGCCAGCCCGGCGGAGAAGAACCACAGCGCCCCGGCCCCGAAGGTCCGCAGCGACTGGGCCAGCGCCACGTCGTAGCCCCACTCGGGCGAGATCCACGACCGCCCGTGCACGGTGTAGGAGAAGACGTCGTGGGTGATGACCCGGTGGTGCCGGAGCATCCACTCCCCCGCCGCCCGGTGCCAGAAGGTGTCGTCGAAGACCCCGGTGCGCAGGGCGGCCCGCCAGGCCAGGAGGCAGGCCACGACCACGCCCACCACCCCCACGGGCAGGGCCATGCGGCGCCCCGTCCCGGGGGGCCGGGG
>DATJOV010000068.1:0-2131 GCA_035506735.1 Acidimicrobiales bacterium
TCGCCCGACGGCGCCCGATCTCGCCCCACGAGGCCCCCCGGCTCACGGCCGCCGTCCTCGAGGTCCTGGGCGACCCCGCCTACCGACGCGGCGCCGAGCGCATCGCGCTGGACATGGCCGGCGCCCCGGGCGCCGACGAGGTGCTGGCCGACCTGCTCGGCGCCGGGTCGCAACCGGGTCCGACGGCCGGGGCCGATCCCCTCGGCGACGACCTCAGGCCAGGACCCGCTCCCACCCGGCGCCCACCGGGGCCATGACCACCGTGGTGAGCCGCATGGAGCGGTGCAGCCAGTTGCCCTCCACCAGCGCGTAGTCGTCGTCCTCGACGCCCGCCATCCAGTAGGAGGTGCCGTCGGGGCGGCGGCACGGGCTGAGCAGGTCCCACCGCCCCGTGGCCAGCGCGCCGTCGCTGACGATGCGGGGGTTGGTGAAGAGGTGGCGCGAGAACGACAGCGTCGGGGCGGCCAGGGCGGCGGTGATGGCGGACCGGCCCACGGCCCGGCCCAGCCCCGGGCCGGCGTCCCAGACCCCGTCGACCGTGAAGAGGGCGGCGATCCGCCGGGCGAGATCGGCCAGGGTGGGGGCATCCACCACGGCGCCGCGCACGAAGCGGGCGTCCACGAGCTCGGCGTAGCGGGCCTTCATGGCCTGGATGGCCAGGACGCTCTCGGCCCGCGCCACCCGGTCCTCCAGGGCGTCGAGCCTGGCCGCCACATCCTCGCTCCGCATCCCCCCACTGTCGCGCGCCGCCCGGAGGGCCGGGGGTGGCGCCCCGGGGGCGGGTTCAGCAGCCGGACGCCATCGCTGCGGCCCCGTCGGGACAGGTGGCCCCCGTCCAGATGGTGCCGGCCCGCTCGATCCCCGACAGGTTGGCGTGCACCAGGCTGGTGTCGGTCAGGTTGGCGCCGTCGAGGTCGGCGCTCACCAGCTTGGTCTTGTACAGCGAGGCCTGGGTGAGGGTGGCGCCGGCGAGGCTGCTGCTGTCGAGGTTCGTCCCGTCGAAATTGGCCCCGGGCAGGACGGCGTGGCTCAGGTCCACCGACTTCATGACGGCATCCGCGAAGAGCGGCCCGGGCCCGGTGCTGGGGGAGGTCGCCGCCGACAGGGAGGCCCCGATGAGGTTGGCGTGGACGAAGGTGGTGCCCGAGATCACGACACCGCCCAGGACGGCGTGCTCCAGACGGGCGTGCTCGAACTGGGCCCCGGTGAGGGTGGCCCCGGTGAGGGTGGCCGTCGTGAGGTTGGCCCGGTCGAGGTCGGCCTTGTTCAGCTTGGCCCCGACCAGGGTGGCCCCGATGGCGTCGGCATTGGTCAGGTTGGTGCCGATCAGGTCGGCGCCGTCGAGGTCGGCGTGGACCAGCTTGGCCCGGCTGAGGTCGAGATCGGCCAGGTCGCGGTCGGCCAGGTCACACCCCCGCAGGTTGGCCGAGGGCCCGGGGGTGGCCTGACAGTCGGGTGCGGCCGCAGCCGGCCCCGCCGGTGCCACCGTGACCACCACCCCTCCCGCCGCCACCATCAGGCTGCCGATCGCCGCACCGACGTGCCGACGACGTGTGCCGAAGCTCCGTCGCGCCATGGCCTGCCCACCTCCGCCTGCCGGCGCCCCAAGGCTCCGCCTCCGCCGGTCGACCCGAGTTGAGCACCCGCAGGGCCCTGCCCCAATCCTCAATTGTGACGAACTGTCGGAGGATGCCGGGCCCCGGTCGGGGTCGCGGCGCAGGGGGAGCCGCTGTGGTGCGGTGGCGAGGGAGGGAAGGGGGACCGTCACGGCCGCGCCCGCCGGCACGGCCCGGTCCGGGCCTCAGTGGCCCCTACCCCTGTCCCTCGCCGCCACCGTTGCCCCCGGAGCCGCCACTCCGGAACCTGCCGCCGTTCCCGGAGTAGCCCTGGCCGCTTCCGGAGCCGTTCCCGCCACGCCCGAAGGAGCCGGAGGGGGAGTGGCCCGACGCTTGGCCGTTGCCGCCATTGCCGTTGCCGCCGTTGCCGTTGCCACCGTTGCCGCCGAACCCGACCGTCTGGGCGCCCCCGCTGCCGGAGGAGCCGTTGCCGGTGCCCGCCTGGCCGCCGCCGCCCGCGCCGTTGTTGGCGTTGGGAGCACCGGGGACGTTGTCGCCGTAGCACCGCATCGAGA
>DATJOV010000069.1:0-13531 GCA_035506735.1 Acidimicrobiales bacterium
CCGACTGGACGGTGATCCCCGCCCTGGCGTCGGGGGCGGCCGGCTTCCTCCTGAAGGACGCCGACCCCGAGGCCATCCAGTCCGCCGTGGTCGCCGTCCACCTGGGCGAGCAGGTGCTGTGCCGGGAGGCCATCGAGATGGTGTTCGGCAACGTCTCCACCCGCCACCTCACCCAGCGGGAGGCCGAGATCCTCCAGATGGTGGCCCAGGGCATCGGCAACAAGGAGATCGCCCGGCGCCTCGACCTGGGCGAGAAGACGGTGCGCAACTACGTGAGCCGGATCTACCGCAAGCTCTCGGTGCGCAACCGCACCGAGGCGGCGGCCTTCGTGGCCCCCTCCTACCTCCTGCGGGCCGCAGGGGTGGGTCCGGTGGGGCTGTGGGACAGCGCCGGGGGGCGGGCCGGGCCCGAGCCGGGGGAGCGGTCGTGAACGAGCAGCCCTTCGACGTGAAGGAGGTGCTGCGCCCGGTGTGGCTGCGCCGCCGGCTGCTGGCCGTGCTGGCCGTGCTGGGCCTGGCCGTGGGCGTCACCTACGGCGTGGTCTTCCGGTCCTCCCCCAGCGCCACCGCCCTGATCCTGCTCCCGCCCTCCAACGTCACCTCGGCCGGCGTGCCCACCCGGGACGTCGCCACCGAGATCGACATCGCCACCAGTGCCCCGGTGCTGTCCGCCGCGGGCCGGGCCGTGACGCCGCACCTGTCCTTCGCCACCGTGAAGAAGCGGGTGGCGATCTCCTCGGCCAGCCAGGACATCCTCCAGATCGACGCCAGCGCCCCCACCGGAGCGCAGGCCGAGGCCCTGGCCAACGCCGTGGCCCGCCAGTTCGTGACGTTCGTGACCACCACGAGCGACCGCACCACGGCCACGGCGGTGCGGGGGCTGCAGCGCCAGTCCGCCGCCCTGACCCAGCAGGTGCAGCAGCTCCAGAACCAGATCGCCACGGTGTCCTCCCGGCTCGGCACCGAGAACCCGTCGTCGCCGGCGGGCCAGACCGACACCAGCCTCCTCGGCTCGCTGAGCGCGGCCCAGCAGCAGGTCTCGCTCCAGCTCGACACCATCAACACCCAGATCGTCTCGACCCAGGTGTCGGGAACGGCCCAGAGCGCCTCGGGCACCGAGATCCTCCAGCGGGCCACCTCCTGGCAACGGGCCTCGCTCGGCTCGATCGGCACGGCCGGGGTCCTGGGGCTGCTGGCCGGGCTGGTGGCCGGCGCCCTCGTGGCCGCCCTGCGGGAGCGCAGGGACCGGCGCCTGTTCACCCGGGACGAGATCTCCGGGGCCATCGGCGTCCCCGTCCTCGGATCGCTCCAGTCCGAGCGGCGCGCCACCGGTGCCCAGTGGCGGGCCCTGTTCGCCGACTACGAGCCCGACCCCGTCGACGTGTGGAACCTGCGCCGCATCCTGGACGGGGTGCGCCCCGGTGACCGCAGCGCCGGGACCGAGGTCCAGGTGGTGTCGTTCGCCGGGGACGAGGCGGCGGCGGCCGTCGGGTCGCAGCTGGCCATCTTCGCCAACTCCCTGGGTGTGGCCGCCAGCCTCTCGGTCATGCCCGACCCCTCCCTCGAGGACCTGCGGGCCGTCTCGGCCAGCCACAACCTCCCCAACGGGGTGAGCAGTCTCTTCACCGCCGATCCCCGGGGCGGCCCGGCCCCCGAGCTCAACGTCCACTGCGCCGTGGTCGACGCCGCCGCCCCGTCGGTCGAGGGGCGCGGCGGGCGCCTCGTCCTGGCCGTGTCGGCCGGCTTCTCCTCGGCCGACGCCCTGGCCCGCCTGGCCCTGGCCGCCGCCGACGCCGGGCGGCCCGTGGACGGGGTGGTCATCGTCAACCCCTACCAGGGCGACGCCACCACCGGCCTGCCCTACCGCAACGGGAGCGCCCCCCACACCAACGGCGCCCACGACCCGGCGGCCGGGAACGGGACGGGGTCCAACGGGGCGTGGACCCGTTCCGCCCCGCCCGCCCGGGGCGGTGCCCGGGGCGGGCCGTGGCGCGACGACGGGGCCGAGGAGCGGGTGGGCTCCTTCGTGAGCCTGCGCATCGTGCGGTCCGTCGCCCGCCGCCACTGGAGGGCGGCCGCCGCCGTGGCCCTGGTGGGGCTGGTGGTGGGGGCGGGGCTGCACACCGTCGTCCCCCGCAAGTACGCGGCCGAGTCCAACCTCTTCCTGACCGAGCCCGCCACCTCGGACCCGGCCGAGGCCATGGCCAACGACGTGAGCCTGCTCCAGACCCGGGCCGTGGCCAGCGGGGCCATGCGGATCCTGGGTGTGCGCCACACCACGCCCAGCGACTTCCTCAAGTCCTACACCGGCGTGGCGGTGAGCGACGCCATCCTCTCCATCACCTACAGCGCCCACTCGCCCGGGGCGGCGGTGTCGGGGGCGTCGGCGGTGTCCCGGGCCTTCCTCGCCGTGCGCTCGCGCCAGCTCGACCTGCAGACCAAGGTGGTGGTCTCGGACCTCCAGCACCAGGTCGACACCCTGGACCAGCAGGTGACCCAGCTGGGGCAGAACATCAACGCCCTGGGGGGCTCGAGCTCGCCCTCGGCCGCCGACGAGATCGCCGGGCTGGTCAACCAGCGCAGCGAGGACTCGACCCAGGTGTCGCAGCTCGAGGGGGAGATCCAGCAGGAGAACCTCGACGCCACCTCGGTCACCGGCGCCAGCGAGGTCCTCGACCCGGCGGCCCCGATCGTGGTGTCGACCAAGAAGGTGATCGTCATGGACGGGCTCTCGGGGCTCGTCGGCGGGCTGGGCGTGGTCCTCGCCTTCCTGGTCGTCGCCGCCCTGCTCTCGGACCGGGTGCGGAGCCGGGCCGAGCTGGCCCAGGTGCTGGGGGCCCCGGTCGAGTCGAGCGTGGCCACGCTGGGGGGCCGGGGCCGCTCCCGGCTGCGCCGGCTCCTGGCCAAGCCCGACGGTGAGGTCCGGCTGGTCGAGCACCAGCTGCGGCGGTCGATGGCGGGGGACCCCGACGTGGCCCTGGCCGTGGTGTCGGTGGCCGCCCCCGAGGTGGCGGCGCTGGCCGTGGCCAACCTGGCCGCCTCCATGGCGTCCGAGGGATGGCGCGTGGTCATGGTCGACGTGGCCCGGGGTCGGCCCCTGGCCGCCCTGGTGGGGGGCCAGGACCGCCCGCTCGTGCGGCAGTCGGTGGAGGTGCGGGGCAGCACCGTGGCCCTGGTGGTGGGCGACGACCGGCCCGACGCCGGCGCCACCGGCATGCTCCTGGGCGGGGGCGAGCTGGTGCTGGTGCTGGCCACCCTGGATCCGGCCGTGGGGGCGGGCTTCGTGGCCCGCCTGGCCCGGCGGGCCGTGGCCGTGGTCGACGTCCACCGGGCCGGGGGTCGCCAGGTGCGGTCCAACGCCGAGATGCTGGTGGCGTCGGGCGTGCTCCTGTGCAGCGCCGTCGCCGTCGACGCCGACCCCGACGACACCAGCGTGGGGGCCTGGTCCCCGACGAGCGTGCCGCGCCACGCCCAGGCCCGGTCCGATCTCCTCGGCACGGCCCCCTGATGGCCCTGCCGGCGGTGGTGGCGGACGCCGCCCCGGCCCGCAGCGACGCCGCCGGCGTGCCCCGGGCCTCGACGGCACGGGTCAACCGGAGGGTGTGGGCCGTCTGGGCCCTCCTGTTCTTCAACGTCCTCTCCTACGCCAAGCAGCCCACCGTCGTCCCCATCCCCCACAAGGTCGGACAGCTCCTCACCCAGGGCGCCCTGGCCCTGGCCTTCCTCCTGGCGCTGAGCATCAACCGCAGGGTGCGGATCCGCGTCAACCTCTTCCTGGCGCTGTACACGGCGCTGGCCGTGGTCTCGCTGGCCATGAGCATCCGCTTCATCGGGCTGGGCTCGACCTCCCGGGCCGTGCGCCTGGTGGGCTTCGTGGCGGTGCTGTGGATGCTCACGCCGTGGTGGGGTCGGCGCGACCACGTCCTGCTGCGCAGCCAGGTCCGGTTCCTCGTGATCGTGATGGTCACCACCTTCGTGGGGCTCGTCCTCTCTCCCGGCAAGGCCCTGGCCGTCAACTTCGGGGCCAAGCGCCTGACCGGGGCCCTGTGGCCCATCCCGCCCACCCAGATCGCCCACTACACGGCCGAGCTCACCGGCCTCACCCTGCTCATGTGGCTGTGCGGGATGGTGTCGCGGCGCTGGGCCCTGCTCGTGGCCGTCCCCGCCTTCGTCGGGCTGCTCGCCACCCACACCCGCACCGCCCTGCTGGCCCTGGTGCTCGGGCTCCTGGTGGGCACCCTCAGCCTGGTGTCCACCAACCGCCGGGTGCGCCGGGGCCTGGCCTGGACCACCGTCGTCCTCATCGTCGCCCTGGTGCCCCTGGCCCCGGTGGTGAGCGACTGGCTGGTGCGGGGCCAGAGCACGAGCCAGCTCGGCGATCTCTCGGGGCGGACCAAGGTGTGGCCCCTGGTGCTGGCCGAGCAGCGTCCCGACACCAACAAGATCTTCGGTTCGGGCCTCTCCAACGGCAGCCTGGTGAACTCGAGCCCGGCCGTCGACGGCCTCCCCATCGACAGCAGCTGGGTGGCCACCTACCAGGACCAGGGCCTGGTGGGGATCGTCCTCGAGGCCCTCATGTTCCTGTCCCTGCTCACCATCGCCCTGCTGCGGCCCCGGGGGCCGGCCCGGGCGCTGGCCCTGTTCCTCATCGTCTACTGCCTGTGCGCCTCGTTCACCGAGACCGGGATGGGCGAGGCGTCGACCTACCTCCTCGACCTCACCGTGGCGGCCTCGCTCCTCGTCCCCGCCCCGGTGCTGGGCCGGCTGTCGTCGGGCTCGAGACCCCGGGTCACGGCCACACCGGCGCCGTCGCGCTAGCCCGAGGGCTGGCGCCGCACCCACGCCCACGGTCGGGCCGGCGCCGTGGCCGCCGTGCCGGCCATCCCCGCCCCGGCCGCCGCCTCGGGCTCCTCTCTAGGAGGGATCGGCGAAACTCGTTCGCCCTCGTAGAGGGGTCGGGACCACAGGATCAGGGTACCGGGTACCCCAGGATCGGGCGGGATTTACCCCAGGGGGCTACCGTCGCCCCTCATGACCGAGGAAGAGGCCGACAGGTGGGTGGACGAGCAGATGGACGCCATCCTGAACGACCCGGCCGTGCTGGCCGAAGAGGCGGCTGAGGGAGGCGAAGTCCCAGCGGACCAGGGCGTCCCGTCGTGGTACGGCCCGGACTACCACCCGACACCCGAGGCCATCGCCGCCTTCGCTGAGCCGCCTCCTGGGGAGCGTAAAAAGCCGTAGCCGTCGCTGCCCCTACCGCTTGGAGCTAACGGGGGCTGGGCCGGATCGGGATGCCTGGCGTCGTCGGGCGTTTCGTCCCCCGTGCATCGGTTGGGGGTGGAGCCTCTGCCTTTGGACCCAGACAAGGTGCCCATACGGCCCTTTGCCCAACTCACTCTCCCACCACGGGAAGTGTCTGGTGATTCGTTCGTGCTGGGCACGCAGGCCCTCAATGTCGTGGTCAAAGACGATGACCTCGACCCCATGTTTGGCGAGGAGACCGGAGCGGACCCATTTCCCACGAGCCGACCGCCTCCACACCCTGGTCCCCAGGACCACCGACCGCTGGAAGGCCCTGCACCACCAGCGGGGGTGCGTCGAGTGTGGGTTTGGTCGGCTCAAGAACGAGTGGGGGATGCTCCCCCTCCGGGTTCGCAGGATCGAGCGGGTGCGGCTCCACGTCGGCCTGACGATCCTCGCCCAGCTCGCGACGGCTCTGGCGAAGGCCAGGGCTGGCGCTGTGCCGCTCGCGGCGTAACTCCTCCCCTAACCTCTCGGGTGTGGCCGATAGCGGTTCCCACCCGTCCCGTCGCGCTTCCTCACGGCGAGATCAGCGCGAGCTTCACCGGAGGCTCGGAATCGAGCACCATTCGCCCCTCTGGGCACTCTGGAAGTGGGAGCAGCGCATCACCCGGAAGGCCCTACGCACGATCAGCCGGGGTTTCGCCGACCGAAACGCCGATCCCTCCTAGGATGGCGCCGTGGAGGACCCGGTCCGGGACGGCGCGTGCGGCCCAGCCGCCGGAGCGGGCCGGTGTCGGGCCCCAGGGCGCGGCACGTGGCACCGCCGGTGGCCGTCAGGAGTGCGGTGAGCGAGCGTCGAGAACGCGCCGTGCTGTCGCCCGCCTCGGCCGCGGCGTGGGAGTCGTGGCTGGCGGAGCATCACGCCACCTCGAGCGGGGTGTGGCTCAAGGTCGTCAAGAAGAATTCGACGCGACGCGGCCCCTCGTACGAGGAGGCGCTCGACGCGGCCCTGTGCTTCGGGTGGATCGACGGGCGCAAGGACACCTTCGACGACGACCACTGGCTGCAGCGCTTCACCCCCCGCACGCCGAGGAGCAGGTGGTCGAGGAACAACGTGGCGAGAGCGGTCAGGCTCACCGAGGAGGGGAGGATGCGGAGCCCCGGCCTGACCCAGATCGCCTCGGCCAAGGCCGACGGCCGATGGGACGCCGCCTACGCCTCGCAGGGGGCGGCCTCGGTTCCCGACGACCTGCGGCGGGCCCTCGAGCAGGACGGCACGGCCCGGGCGTTCTTCGAGTCCCTCGACGGCCGCAACAGGTATTCGATCCTCTACCGCATCCAGGACGCCAAGAAGCCCGAGACGCGGGCGCGACGCATCGAGTCCTATGTGACGATGCTGCGGGAGGGAAGGAAGATCCACGAGTGAGCCGGGGCGGGGACGGTCCGGCCCCGCACCGCGCCCCTCCCTGGCCCCGGTGCGCTGCCTCCGGCCCGCAGGGCGACGACGGGACGTACCGCCGGCGTCACCCCAGGCGCAGGGTCGTGGTGAACGCGATGTCGCCCCGGCACGACGTGGCCCCGATGACGGCGGTGGTGGGCTCCTTGCACCCGAACGACGGGGAGTACCACCCCAGCACGGGGTCGGTGGCCCCCCGGTGGCTCTCCCACGCCATCCCCGGGGCCAGCTCGAGGGTGCCCTGTCGGGGACGGCCGTGGCGTCCCGTCCAGCGCAGGTCGACCCGTCCGTCGCCCAGCACCGCCTCGACGTCGGGGGCGAGGTGGAAGGCGAGGCGCACCTCGAGGGGCTGCGAGGTGAGGACCTCGTCGCGGATCTCGAGGCCGGCGCCGTCCGGTGCCACCGCCACCGTCCGCCGGTGGCGGGCGGCGGGGCGGTGCCGCAGGTAGCCGTCGTGCTCGGCCCGCCACCGTCGCACCGTCCCCTCGTCGTCCTGGTCCAGCTCGAGCAGGCGGCTCACGGCGTGGCGCGTCCACAGGGTCGGCCCGCCCGAGTCCGACTGGTCGCGGCCCCCGAGCTCCACCGTGTTGTGGGCCAGGGTCGACCGGAAGTACTGCCGCCAGGCGGGATGGCCCTGGTAGCAGTAGGTGCCGGGGTCCACCAGGAGCTCGACGCCGTCGTGGCGGACCTCGACGCTCAGGGCGTCGGCATGGGCGTGGGCGGCGATGGAGAGAAAGCCGTGGGGCCCGGCGTCGCACCGGCACCACAGCTCCTCCCCGTCCGGCCCGCCGGCACGGAGGATGGTGAGCCCGGCGTCGGGGAAGTGCGAGGGGCGCCGGGGGCGGTGGACGACATCGCCGTGGTGGGGGCGGCCCACCGCGCCCACCAGGGCGCTGGTGGCGTCGTCGGGGACGGGGGGCCACCAGTCGGCCCCGCCCACCACGGCGCGCCCCGTGGCCAGGAGCGTGGACCAGGCGTGGCCGTGGTCCCCGAGGACCAGGGCGTGGCCGTCGTCGCTGTCGCCCTGGCGGGGAGGGCGTGCCGCCGCGTCGAGGAGGGCGGCGGCGGCGTCGAGCATGTCGGTCACCCGCTGCAGGGTGGGCCCCGACAGGGGCCGCCCGGCGTGGTCCGCCTCCACCACCGCCAGCAGGGCCAGCTCGGCCACGAGGCGGTGGTAGTCGGTGGCCATCTCCCGGTTGAGGCCGCTCGGGAAGGTGTTGCGCTCCAGCTCGGTCTCGAGGAGGGCCCGGGCACCCGCCTCCCAGTCGGCGCTCCGGGCGAACCACGGGAAGGCCAGGGCCCCCACCAGCTGGCCGGCGGCCTCGGCCACGACGTGGTTGTTGGCCGAGGAGCCCCGGCTGCGGAACCCGGCCAGGTACGTCTGGTGCCAGGCGATCTGGACCCGGGCCAGGGGGTTGCGCTCGAAGAGCTCCTCCACCCGCTCCCACGGCTCGAGGAGGCGCCGGATCCACGCCAAGGAGAGCAGCCGGATCCCGACCTCGATCCCGCTCGTCCAGTGGATGCCGGAGAGGAACCCGTTGGCCAGCCACCACGAGCGGAGATGGGCCGCGACCCGCTCGGCGTAGCGGGGGTCGCCCGACAGGGCGTAGGCGGCGGCCAGGACGGTGAGGTGGTGCAGCCGGGAGAGCTCCCACACCTGCTTGACGTCGCCCGTCACGGCGGGGGAGCGGAAGTCGATGCCGAAGCTGTAGGCCCGGTCCGGGGCCCGCCGGCCGGTCACGGGGTCGTGGAACCAGTCGGGGTCCTCCAGGTCCGTGCGGTCGACGCCGAGGAGCCGCCACCGGCCCCGGAGGATCTCCTCGGCGGCCCCGAGCACGGCCCGGCGGGCCTCGTCCGGCACACCGGCACCCTCCACGTCGGCCGCCGTCAGCCCGAACGGGGTGCGGCCCGGGGACGGGGCCGGCCCCCCGGGCACGGCGTCGAGGGCGGTGCGGGGGTCCGACACCTGCCGGGCCCGCCACCGGGCCTTGCGGGCGTGGTCGGCGCTGCGCCAGGCCACCTCGGCGCCCGACATGGTGCGCAGGCGCTGTCCGTACCAGAGGAGCCTGTCGGCGTTCACCGCTCGCTGCCGACGGGCTCGGCCGGGAGCGCCTCGGCCTCGGCCCGGTCCCGCTCGGCCCGGCCGCCGCCGGCCACGGCCAGGAGGGTGGCCCGGGTGGTGGCCTCGAGCGAGGCCAGGGGGATGGGCATGGGGGTCCCGGCCCGGACGGCCTCGACGAAGGCCGACAGCTCGCCCGCCTGGCCCTTGTCGGGGCCACGCCAGGCCCGCACCACCGGGGCCCGCCGACCCGTCCACACCTGGGCCCGGCGGAAGTTGTCCATGCAGGCCGAGCGCCCGCCCCCGAACACCTCGAAGGTCTCCTTGGGGAAGCGGGGGTGCCCGCCCACCAGGTAGTCGATGAGGCCGAGGGAGCCGTCGTCGTAGCGCAGGGTGACGTGGAGGTCCTCGCCCCCCTCGGCGCCCACGGCCCGCACCTCGGTCGGTTCGGCCCCCGTCCACCACGACAGGACGTCGACGAAGTGCCCCCCCTCGCCGGCGAAGCGCGAGCCCTCGGTGGCCCGCTCGGCGTACCAGCTCTTGGCCCCGAGCGGCCCGGCGTTCACCAGGTAGCGCAGCACGAGCGGCCCCCGGGCCGAGCCGAAGGCGGTGCGCAGGGTGCGGAACATGGGGGCGAAGCGGCGGTTGAACCCCACCATGAGCCGGTCGTTCCCGGTCTCCGCCACGGTGGCCAGGACGCTGTCCAGCCCGGCCTGGTCCAGGGCCAGGGGCTTCTCCACGAAGACCGCCTTGCCGGCCCGCAGGGCCTCGCACGCCAGCCGGGCGTGCGAGCTGTGGCGGGTGGCGATGAAGACGGCGTCGACCCTCTCGTCCTCGAGGACGGCGGAGCGGTCCGTGGCGGTGGTGGCGAAGCCGAACTTGCGCTGGGCGTTGACGGCCGAGAGGGCGCTGCGGGTGACCACGGTGGCGAGCTCGACCCCCGCGTCGGCGGCCAGGTGGGGCAGGAGCATCGAGGTGGCGTAGTTGCCGGCCCCGATGAACGCCACCCGCACCGTGCCCCCAGGGCCGATGCGGCGGGGGGCGGCACGGCTCGCCCCGGTCCCCTTCGCAGCCTTGGCACCGGCACCGTTCCCATTGGCGCCGTGCGCACTGGCGCCGTGCGCACCGGCGCCGTTCGCATTGGCGCCGTTCGCACCGGCGCCGTTGGCACTGGCGCCGTTGGCATTGGCGCCGTCGGGACGGGCGCCGTTCGCATTGACGCCGTCGGCACCGCCGGCGGTCGCTCCGGCCCCGGCCACCACCCCGGTATCGGCCCGGGCCGGGCCCTCGGGGTAGGCGAAGAGGAAGCCGATGCCCTCCAGGTCGCCGGCGGCGAGGCGCTCGTAGACCGAGACGGCGTCGACCACGGGGAAGACGCCGGACACGAGCTCGGCGATGTCGAGCCCGCCGTGGGCCACCAGGTCGAGGAAGCAGCCGAGGTTGCGCTGCTCGGTCCAGCGGACGTAGCCGGCCGGGTAGTCCACCCCGCCCACCTCGTACACCGGGTCGTAGCGTCCCGGCCCGTAGGACCGGGAGAAGCGGACCTCGAGCTCCTTGTCGTAGTAGTCGGTCCAGGGCAGGTCGAGCTTGCACTTGCCGATGTCGACCACCCGGGCCCGGTCCCGGGCCAGGCGGGCGGCCAGCTCGACGGGGGCGTTGGAGGGACCTCCGGCGGCCAGGAAGATGCGATCGGCGCCGAGCCCGCCCGAGGCACGGCGCACGGCGCTCTCCACCGCGTCGAGGTCGGCGGGCGAGGTCCCGGCGCAGGCCCGGGCCCCGCCCCGCATTGCCAGCTCGCAGCGCTCGGGCCGGACGTCGACGCCCACCACGGCCACGCCCGCCGCCACCAGGAGGCGCACCACGAGCTGACCCACCAGGCCGAGGCCGATGACGCAGGCCACGTCGCCGAGCTGCACCTCCCCCTGCCGCACCCCCTGCATGGCGATGGCGCCCACGGTGGCGAAGGCGGCGTGGCGGGCCTCGACCCCGGCGGGGACGGGCACGCACAGGTTCTTGGGGACCCAGTTCACCTCGGCGTGGAAGGCGAACTCGTTCCCGGCGCACGCCACGAGCTGGCCCTCGCTGATCCCCTCCACCCCGGCGCCCACCGCCGTCACCACCCCGGCCAGGGAGTACCCCAGGGGGGTGTAGGAGTCGAGGCGGCCCATGGCCTTGCGGTATGCCGTCATGGGGCCCTGCTGGCGGGCCGTGTCCAGGACCTTCCTGACCTGGTCGGGCCGGGCCCGGGCCATGCCCACCAGGGACATCTTGGACTCCGAGACCTTCATCATCTCGGTCCCGGTGGAGATGAGGGAGAACAGCGTCCGTACCAGGACGCCTCCCGGCTCGCACGAGGGGGCGGGGACGTCGAGCACGTGGAGCTCGCCCGAGCGGTAGTTCTGGGCCACTTGCTTCATGGGGTGTGCCACCTCACCTGGGTCGGGCCGAGTGGACCGGTGTCGCCCCCGCCGCCGGGACCGGCTCCGGTGGGCCGGGGTGGAGCGGGTCGGGGGCCCGGCGCGCCGTGGTGCCCACCAGGTCGTCGTACACGGCGACGTAGCGGGGGGCCTGGTGGGTCCAGGCCAGCTCGTCCACCACCCGCGCCCGCCCGGCCGCCCCCATGGCCCTGGCGAGGTCTGGGTCGTCGGCCAGGGTCAGCACCACGTCGGCCAGGCGCTCGACGTCGTTGGGCTCGGCGTACAGCCCGGCCGGACCGGCCGAGACGCGGGTCTCGCGCAGGTCGAAGGCCGCCACCGGCAGGGCGAAGGCCATGTACTCCATGGTCTTGTTCATGGTGCACAGGTCGTTGAAGGCGTTCTTCGGGTCGGGCGAGATGCCGATGTCGGCGCTCGAGAGGATGCGGGCCACGTCGTCGTCGGGGATGCGGCCCGTGAAGCGGACGTGGTCGCCGAGGCCGTAGCGCTCGGCCAGGGCGCGCAGGTCCTCGAAGCACTCGCCCGAGCCGATGAGGACGAAGCCGACGTCGCCGCGCCCCCGCCGGTGCACCAGGGCCTCGGCCACCTCGATCACGAGGTCGACGCCGTCCTGGGGGCCCATCACCCCGATGTAGGCCACCACCGTGCCGAAGCCCCGCCGCACGGCGGGGTCCCGACCGGTGGGGGCCAGCCTGGCCGGGTCGGGGCCGGTGCGGACCACGGTGACCTTGTCCGGGTCGAGGCGGTGGCGCCCGATGTCCATGTGCCGATAGGAGTCGTTGGTGGCGATGACGCGGTCGGCCTCCCGCACCGTCCTGCCCTCCAGCCACACCAGGGCCCGGTGCAGTGCCCTGGCCCCGTCGGGGTAGCGGACCTCGTAGGTCTCGGGGCACAGGTCGTGGTGGTCGAAGACGAAGCGGCTCCCGTGCAGGAGACGGAAGAGCATGCCGATGGGCCAGAAGATGTCCGGGGGGTTGCAGGCCTGCACGGCCACGAAGCGACCCCGGCGCGCCGCCCGCAGGGCCAGCCACAGGGTGGCGGCGAAGGCGTGGGCGTACTCGACCACGAAGCCGACGGGCGAGCCGTTGGAGGTGCGGGACCGGTACTTGTGGATCTCGACCCCGTCGATCACGGCGAACGAGGGGTCGCCCGGGCCCTTGGGGCACACCACGGCCACGTCGTAGCCGGCCGCCGTCAGGGACCCGCACTCGAGCCACACCCGCCGGTCGAAGGGGACGGGGAGGTTCTGGACGATGATCAGCACCCGGCCCCGGCCCCCGCCGTGGGCCCGGCCGCCCCGCCTCCTCACGGGAGGTGCCCGGCCCGGTCGGGGCCGAGGGCGGGGGAGGGACGGGACACCGAGCCTCGGCGCCTCCCGCCCAGGGCCCGCAGGGCCCGGGTGGCCACGGCGTGGGCGGTGTTGGCGGCGATGGCCAGGTCCAGGGCCAGGGTCCAGTTGTCCACGTAGAAGAGGTCGAGGCGCCGGTAGGCGCTGAAGGAGGGGTTGTCCCGGGCCTCGCTCTGCCACAGGCCGGTGATCCCGGGGCGCATCCCGTGGCGCCGGCGGTGCTCCTCGTCGAACTGGGCCTCCTCGTTGGGGAGGGCGAAGCGGGGTCCGATGAGGCTCATGGAGCCGGCCAGGACGTTGAAGAGCTGGGGGAGCTCGTCGATGCTGGTGGCGCGCAGGACGCGCCCCACCCGGGTGACGCGCGGATCGTGGGTGGCCTTGAACAGGGGCCCGCCCGTGCGCTCGTTGAGCCCGGCGATGTCCACCAGCATCTCGGCCGCGTTGGGCACCATGGTCCGCAGCTTGAGCACCGTCATGGGCGCCCCGAACCTGCCGATGACCTCGTGGTGGTGGAAGATCGGGCCGCCGTCCTCGAGCTTGATCCACAGCGCCGCCACGAGCAGGACGGGGGCCACCACGGGGAGGAGCGCCACGGCGACGACCACGTCGATGACCCGCTTGGTGACGAGCTGCCACCGGGCCACGGGGTTGGGCTCGACGTAGAGCACCGGCATGCGGGCCACGGGGGCGAGCCGGACGCGGCGGTGCGACAAGGCGCCCAGCCCGGGCCACACCTGGACGTGGAGGCCGGAGCCGATGGCCAGCTCCACCACGTTGCAGCCGTCCACGGTGGTGGCGTTGCCGGCGATCAGGACCCCGCTGGCCCCCGTCCGGCGGGCCAGGGCGGGCAGCTCGGCCACGTCCTCGACGCGGGCCAGGGTGCACCCCAGGGGATCGGGTGCGGCCGTCCCCACCGCCCCCACCACCCGGTAGCCGAGCTCGGGCTCCTCCACCAGCATGCGGGTGAGGCGCGCCGCGTCGTCGCCGGA
>DATJOV010000070.1:0-8273 GCA_035506735.1 Acidimicrobiales bacterium
CCGTAGTAGATGACCGGGCTGCCGGGCAGCGACAGCAACAGCGCGTAGAGCAGCTCGGCGAGGCGCCGGTCGTTGTCCAACAGCGGGGCGAGACGGCGCCCGATGCCCATGTGGCGGCGCATCCGCGGGTCCTTCGCGTACTCGTTGAACAGGTAGTCACGGTCCTCGTCGCTCACCTGCTCCAGGGTCAGTTCGTCGTGGTTGCGCAAGAAGATGGCCCACTGGCAGCCGGGCGGCACCGGGGGGGTCTGGGAGAGGATCTCGGTCACCGGGTAGCGCTGCTCGCGCCGGACCGCCATGAACAGCCGGGGCATGAGCGGGAAGTGGAAGCACAGGTGGCACTCGTCGCCCTCTCCGAAGTAGTCGGCGACGTCGGCGGGCCATCCGTTGGCTTCGGCCAGAAGGATGCGTCCGGGGTAGCGGGTGTCGACCTCGGCGCGCAGCCGCTTGATGAACTGGTGGGTCTCGGGCAGGTTCTCGCCCGTGGTCCCGTCGCGTTGGAACAGATACGGGACGGCGTCGAGGCGGAACCCGTCGAGGCCGAGGTCCAACCAGAACCGCACGAGGTCGATCATGGTGTCGGCCACCTCGGGGTTCTCGTAGTTGAGATCCGGCTGGTGGTGGTAGAAGCGGTGCCAGTAGTACTGCTGGCGCGTGTCGTCCCACGTCCAGTTGGACCGCTCGACGTCGGTGAAGACGACCCGGGCCTCGGGCCAGCGCTGGTCGTCGTCGTTCCAGACGTACCAGTCGGCCTTGGGGTTGTGGCGCGACGAGCGCGACTCCACGAACCACGGGTGCTGGTCGCTGGTGTGGTTCATGACCAGGTCGGCGATGACCCGGATGCCCCGGCGGTGGGCGTCGTCGAGGAACTCCACCAGGTCGTCCAGGGTGCCGAGGTCGGGGTGCACGGTGAGGAAGTCGCTGATGTCGTACCCCCCGTCGCGCAGGGGCGAGGGGTAGAAGGGGAGCAGCCACAGGCAGTCGATCCCGAGCCATTCGAGGTAGTCGAGCTTGGCCCGCAACCCGGCCAGGTCGCCGATGCCGTCGTTGTTGGAGTCGAAGAAGCCGCGGGTGAGGACCTCGTAGAAGACGCCGCGCCGGTACCAGTCGGCCCCGCCCGGGGCGGGCAGCGCCGTGGGCCGGATGCCGGGCAGGCGGGCCCCCCCGGCCCGCCGCGCCGTGGGGGCCGGCCCCGGGGTGCGGCGCAGGCGGGAGGGGCGGGGGGGCCGCGACACGCTCACGACGACGCCACCGCTCAGCGCCCCCCGAAGCGGGCCCGGCCGGGGCCGTGCTCGAGGAACGAGGCCACCCCCGACCGGGCGTCCTCGGTGCCGGCCACGGCCACGAAGGCCTCCACCTCGAGCGCCAGGGACCGGGCCAGGGTGAGGTCGGCGCCGGCGTCGATGACCTCCTTGGCGGCCCGCACCGCCAGGCGGGGACCGGCCGCCAGCGAGGCGGCCAGGGCCAGGGCCTCGTCCAGCACGGCGCCACGGGGGACGAGGCGGTCGACCAGGCCCATGCCCAGGGCCTCGCCCGCCCCCACCTGCCGTCCCGTCCAGATGAGGTCCTTGGCCCGCCCCGGGCCCACCAGGCGGGGGAGGCGCTGGGTGGCGCCTCCGCCCGGGATGAGGCCGAGGAGGATCTCGGGCTGGCCCAGGCGGGCGTCCTCGGACGCCACCCGCAGGTCGCAGGCGAGGGCCAGCTCCAGGCCGCCCCCCAGGGCCACGCCGGCCACGGCGGCCACGGTGGGACAGCCCAGGGCGGCCAGGGCCCCCGTGGCGGCGCCGAAGGCGGCGGCGATGCGGGCGGCGGCGATGCGGGCGGCGCCGTCGGGGGCGGTGAACTCGGCCACGTCGGCGCCGGCGGCGAAGATGCGCGTGCCGCCCCACAGCACCACCGCGCCGGGCGGCTCGGCCCCCAGCCCGTCCACGGCGTCGGCCAGCCGGCCGAGCAGGGACACCGACAGGGCGTTGGCCTTGGGCCGGTCGATGGTGACGAGCACCACCCCGTCGTCACGACGGTCGACGGCCACCACCCCGTCGGGGGCGGCGGCCGACGCAGCGCTGCCGGCGGCCATCGGTCGCACCGTACCCGAAGGGACCGGGGGCGACGCGCACCGCGCCCGGGCTCAGGGGCCGGGGACGGCACCCCCGGCCCGGCGCACCAGGGCGTCGGCCGCCTCGTAGGGATCGAGGTGACGGGCCATCACCTCGGCCGCCACCGCACCGAAGGCCTCGCCCCCCTGCAGGCGGTCCACCTCGGCCGCGATGCGGGCCACCAGCACGGCCCGGAACTCGCGGGCCAGGCGCTCCCCCCGCCGCGCCGCCAGGACGCCCCGCTCCTCGATGTGGTGCTGGTGGCGCAGGACCTCGTCCCACAACGTGTCGACCCCCTCACCGGAGGCGGCCGTGGTCTCCACCACGGGTGGACGCCAGTCACCCGGCGCGCTCAGGTCCAGCATCTGCTCGAGATCGCGCCGGGTCTCGCGGGCACCGGGCATGTCGCACTTGTTGATCACGAAGACGTCGGCCGTCTCGAGCAGCCCGGCCTTGTTGGCCTGGACGGCGTCGCCCCAGCGGGGATTGACCACCACGAGCGTGGTGTCGGTGGCTCCGGCCACCTCCACCTCGACCTGGCCCACCCCCACCGTCTCCACCAGGACCAGGGGGAACCCGGCTGCCGCCATGACCCGGATGGCCTCGGGCACGGCCAGGGCCAGGCCCCCCAGATGGCCGCGCGAGGCCATGGAGCGGATGAAGACCTCGGGGTCGAGGGCGTGGTCCTGCATCCGGACCCGGTCCCCGAGGATGGCCCCGCCCGTGAAGGGCGACGAGGGATCGACGGCCAGCACACCGAGGGGCGCCGTCCCCCTGGCCCGGGCCGTGGCGATGAGCCGGTCCACCAGCGTCGACTTCCCCGCCCCGGGTGGCCCGGTGATCCCCACCGTCCAGGCGTCACGCCCGCTGCGGTAGGCCAGGGCGGCCACGTCGCGCCCCAGGGGCCCGCCCCGCTCCACCCACGTGAGGAGGCGGGCCAGGGCCACCCGCTGTCCCCCGGCGGCGGCGAGGAGGAGGGCGGCGGCCTCGGCGTCGGCCCCGGTGGGGGTGGCCCGGGCCGTCACGGGCCGTCGCGTCGGACGTCGGCGCCGAGGGACCGCAGGGTGGCGGCCAGGTCCTCGTAGCCGCGGTCGATGTGGGCCCCGCCCGACACCACCGTCTCCCCCTCGGCCACCAGCCCGGCCAGCACCAGGGCGGCACCGGCGCGCAGGTCGGTGGCCCGCACCGGAGCCCCCGACAGGCGGCGCACCCCCCGCACCACGGCGTGATGACCCTCGGTGCGGATGTCGGCCCCCATGCGCCGCAACTCGTCCACGTAGCGGAACCGTCCCTGGAAGAGGTTCTCGGTGACGATGCCGATCCCGTCGGCCACACTGAGCATGGTCACCAGGAAGGGCTTGTAGTCCGTGGCCACGCCCGGGTAGGGGAGGGTGGCCACGTCGACGCTGTGGAGGCGGCCGGCGGCGGCGGCGTGCAGCCCGTCGGGCCCCTGCTCCACCTGGAGGCCGACGTCGGCCATCTTGTGCAGGACCATGTCCATGTGGTCGGCCCGGCCGTCCTCCACCACGATCTCCCCCCCGGCCAGCCCCACGGCGGCCAGGAGGGTGGCGCTCACCACCCGGTCGGGGATGACGCGGTGGCCCCCGGGGGCGGGGTGGAGCTCGTCGACCCCCTCCACCTCGATGTGGGAGGTGCCCGCCCCCCGGATGCGGGCCCCCATGGCGCCGAGGAAGGCGCACAGATCACCCACCTCGGGCTCGCGCGCCGCGTTCTCGATGACGGTGGTCCCCTTGGCCAGGGTGGCGGCCATGACCACGTTGTCGGTGGCGGTGTGGCTGGGGTACTCGAACACCAGGCGCTGGCCCACCAGGCGCGACGACGCCCCGCCCGGGACGCGGCCCTCGATGTTGCCGTGCACCATGTCGAAGGTGGCGCCCAGGGTGGCGAGGGCGCGCAGGTGGATGTCGATGGGGCGGCTGCCGAAGTCGTCGCCCCCGGGCAACGAGACCCGGGCCCGCCCCGCTCGGGCCAGCAGCGGCCCGAGGACCACGACCGAGGCCCGCATCTTCTCCACCAGCTCGTAGGGGGCCTCGGGCACGAGGACGGCCGGGGTGTCCACCACGAGGTCGCCCGGTTCGCCACCGGGCTGGTCGGGCCGGCGGGTCACGGTCAGGCCGATGGCGCCGAGCACCTCCGACATGATCTCGACGTCCACGATGCGGGGCACCCCCCGCAGCACGTGGCGACCCTCGGCCAGCAGGCAGGCGGCCATGAGCTTGAGGGCCGAGTTCTTGGCCCCCCCGGCCCGCACCGTGCCGTGCAGGGGATCGCCGGCGCGGACGAGGAAGCGGTCCCCTTCCACCGATCCCTCAGACCGCCGGACGCCGTGCGGCGGGGCCGGGCGCCGGAGCCGGGCCGTGGCGGGCCGGGATCCCGCCCGGCCCGCCGACCCGCCGACCCAGGCCGGGTCCGGGCCCCGGGCGCCGGGGAAGGGGGCCGCCGGTCCGGTGGGGGGGCGGGGCCCCCCGGTCGCGGTCGTCGGTGGGCGTGGGCGGCATCGGGCCAGCCTACCGAGCCGCGCCCGCCACCCCGGGGTGCCCCGGGGCCGGTGGGACGGCCACCGTCGCGCACCCGGCGCGTTAGGGTCGTGCGGATGGCGGCCAACCCCCGCGCTCCCGACCGCAACCTGGCCATGGAGCTCGTCCGCGTCACCGAAGCGGCGGCACTGGCCGCCAGCCGGTGGATGGGACGGGGCGACAAGGAGGGCGCCGACGGGGCCGCCGTCCAGGCCATGCGGGTGGTCCTCCAGACCGTGTCCATGGACGGGGTGGTGGTCATCGGCGAAGGCGAGAAGGACCACGCTCCCATGCTCTTCAACGGGGAGCGCATCGGCGACGGGTCCCCGCCCCCCACCGACATCGCCGTCGACCCCATCGACGGCACCACGCTGACCTCGCTCGGTCGGGATGGGGCGGTGGCGGTCCTGGCCGTCTCGGAGCGGGGCACCATGTTCAACCCCGGCCCCTGCGTCTACATGGAGAAGCTGGCCGTGGGGCCCAAGGCCGTCGGGTCCGTCGACGTCCGCCGCTCCCCCACCGACAACATCGAGGCGGTGGGCAAGGCCCTCGGGAAACCGGTGCGCGACGTGACGGTGTGCATCCTGGACCGGCCCCGCCACCGGGACCTCATCGACGAGGTCCGCTCCAGCGGGGCCCGCATCAAGCTGATCTCGGACGGCGACGTGGCCGGGGCCATCTCGGCGGCGTGGCCCGACTCCGGGGTGGACGTCCTGTACGGGACGGGGGGCACGCCCGAGGGCGTGCTGGCCGCCGCCGCCCTCAAGTGCATGGGGGGGGAGATCCAGGGACGGCTGTGGCCGCGCGACGACGACGAGCGCCGGGCCGCCGTCGCCGCCGGCTACGACCTCGACGCCGTGCTCGGCACCGACGACCTGGTGCGGGGGGACAACTGCTTCTTCGCCGCCACGGCCATCACCGACGGCGAGCTCCTCCAGGGCGTGCGCTACCACGACTACGGGGCCTCGACCCAGTCCCTCGTGATGCGCTCGCGCTCGGGGACGGTGCGCTTCATCAGCGCCCGTCACGCCCTCGACAAGCTGCGGGAGTTCAGCCAGATCGAGTTCGGGTGACCCCGGCCGGCCCCGCCGGTCGCCGCCCGTCGGACCCGGCCCGGCCCGGCGGCTACACCCTGCGCAACGCCGACCCGGCCGAGCGGCCCGGCTCGGCACCCTGGAGTCGCTCCACGACCGCTCCACCGCCCGGCAGCTCGAGGCCCTCGGCATCGGCCCCGGGTGGCACTGCGCCGAGCTCGGCGCCGGGGCGGGCTCGGTGGCCCGGTGGATGCTGGAGCGGGTCGGGCCCGGGGGCCGGGTCACGGCCATCGACCGCGACACGAGCCTCCTGGCCGACCTGGCCGGGGTGGGGAACGCCGAGGTGGTGACGGGCGACCTCACCACCATGGACCTCGGGGACGCCCGCTACGACCTGGTCCACTCCCGGGCCGTGCTCATGCACCTCGAGGACCCCGACGCCGTGGTGGGAAGGATCGTCGGCTCCCTGCGCCCCGGGGGCCGGGTCCTGTTCGAGGAGGTGGACGGCGATCCGGCCCGGGTCGCCGCCGCCCGGGGCGGCCTGCCCGAGCCCTTCCTCGAGGTCATGGTGCCCCTGGCGGCCCGGTGGTGCTGGGCCGGCCCCCTGGCGGGCCGCCTGCGGGCCCTCGGGCTCGAGGACGTCCGGGACGACGTGCGCACCGACGAGCTGCGGGGGGCCACCCCCGGGGCGGCGTTCTGGGCCCAGACCCTCGAGACGGTCCGCCCCGTGCTCACCGCCACCGCCGGGGACGGGGGGGCGGGGGACCCCGGCATCGACGACGCCGCCATCGACGCCATGGTGCGCCTCCTCGCCGACCCCGGGTTCGCCGTCCCCTTCGCCGCCCGCCACCGCGTCTCGGGCCGGGCCCGGGGAACCGCCGCGCCCTGAGGGCGGCGCCGGGGGGGTCAGGCCGAGCGGCCCTCGGCCACCTCGATGCGGACCTCGGCCCGGCGCCGGGCCCCGGCGGCCGAGGTGACGGGCTGCTCCCCCGCCTCGGCCTGCTCCAGGGGGCCCTGCTCCTCGGCGGCGGCCTCCAGGGCCCGCCGGGCCCGCTCGAGGTCGATGTCGGCGGCCCGCTCGGCCACCGGGGCCAGCACCACCACCAGGGAGGGGTCGACCTGGACGAAGCCACCGTGGACGGCGGCGACCTCCTCGGTCCCGTCCTCGCGCTGGAAGCGCACCGGGCCGGGCACGATGGCGCCGATGAGGCGGGTGTGGCCGGGCATGAAGGTGGCGTCGCCCACGTCGGTGCGGAGGATGACGGCGGCGACGTCCTCCTCGAGGAGGACCTGCTCGGGGGTCACCAGGCGGGCGGGGAAGGTGGGCACGGCCGGCTCACGACCCGCCGGACTCGAGGGTCTTGGCCTTGGCCAGGACCGACTCGATGCCGCCGACGTTGAGGAAGGCCTGCTCGGGGACGTCGTCGACGTCCCCGTTGAGCAGGGCCTCGAAGGACTCCACCGTCTCCTGGATGGGGACGGTGACGCCCTTCATGCCGGTGAAGACCTCGCCCACGTTGAAGGGCTGGGACAGGAAGCGCTGGATCTTGCGGGCCCGGCTGACGGTGAGGCGGTCCTCCTCGGACAGCTCGTCGAGACCGAGGATGGCGATGATGTCCTGGAGCTCGTTGAACCGCTGGAGCACGCCCTGGACCCGTCGGGCCACGTCGTAGTGGCGCTCCCCCACGATCTCGGGGGCGAGGATGTTCGAGGAGGAGGCCAGGGGGTCGACGGCGGGGTAGATGCCCAGGGCGGCGATCTGGCGCGACAGCTCCGTGGTGGCGTCGAGGTGGGTGAAGGTGGTGAATGGAGCCGGGTCGGTGTAGTCGTCGGCGGGGACGTACACGGCCTGCACCGAGGTGATGGAGCGGCCCCGGGTCGAGGTGATGCGCTCCTGGAGCTCGCCCATCTCGTCGGCCAGGGTGGGCTGGTAGCCCACGGCCGAGGGCATGCGGCCCAGCAGGGTGGACACCTCGGAGCCGGCCTGGACGAAGCGGAAGATGTTGTCGATGAACAGCAGCACGTCCTGGCTCTTCACGTCCCGGAAGTACTCGGCCATGGTCAGGGCGGCCAGGCCCACCCGCAGCCGCACCCCGGGGGGCTCGTCCATCTGCCCGTAGACGAGGGCGGCCCGCTCGATCACCCCCGACTCCTGCATCTCGAGCCACAGGTCGGTGCCCTCCCGGGTACGCTCCCCCACCCCGGCGAACACCGAGACCCCGCCGTGCTGGGTGGCGACCCGGTTGATCATCTCGAGGATGAGGACGGTCTTGCCCACGCCGGCCCCGCCGAACAGGCCGATCTTCCCACCCTGGACGTAGGGCTCGAGCAGGTCGATCACCTTGATGCCCGTCTCGAACATCTGCGAGCGGGGTTCGAGCTCGCTGAAGGGCGGGGCGTCGCGGTGGATGTCCCAGCGGTCCTCGGGCTCGGGGATGGTGGCGGTGTCGAGCGGCTGCCCGAGCACGTTGAACACGTGCCCCAGCACGGTCTCGCCCACGGGCACGGTGAGCCCCCGGCCCGTGTTGCGCACCGGGGCACCCCGGGTGAGGCCGTCGGTGGGCTTGAGGCAGACGCAGCGCACCCGGCCCTCGCCCGTCTGCTGG